>NZ_MAIS01000056.1:0-40863 GCF_001680695.1 Paenibacillus sp. KS1
GTAACTTTGTAACTTTGTAACTTTGTAACTCTGTAACTAAATTGCGTTCAATCAGAACCCCCATTATTTCATCTGTTGCTCTGCTTCCTGCCAGACAGCGTGGCGTGCAGACAATCCCCACATTTTAAGTATAGTCATAATGGCAGGCAATGCCTGTTGAATAATGAGTGCGGTAATTCCGGTGAACACGGCCGCCGCCGTTGTGGACAATATGCCTACGCCAATCGTGATACCAATAAAGAGAAGTGACAATCCTAGAATGGGAAGCAAGCGACGAGTTCCGGCTCTGACAGATCGAATTAACGGTGTTTCTGAGGCAGCGCCGAAGTTAAGGAATAAGAACAATTGATGAACAAGCCAGCCGCCAATGAACCAAGCGATTACAAACGGTGCCACTGCCACGAGTAAGGAAGACAGAGAAGCCGATGTGGACAGGGCATGGGCCGCATAAGGAACGAACCATATAGCGGGTGCGATAATGAGCAGTGTCTCGAGTAGATAGAGGACAAGCATTGGCTTCCAAGCGAGCTTGATCCCTTGGAAGAAGGCAAGCCCCTGCTGCTTGGGCCGTGACATAGCATGGAATACACCCGCGTGAATGAAGGGGGTAAGCAGCATATGGACGGCAACGAATCCGAGGATAGCCCATAAGTAAGGGAAATAGTCATTCGTCTTCATTAGATAGAACTGGCTTTCGGTCAGAAAGAGCTGCCTGCTCATCTCGGTAGGTGCTGGATCTGGGTAACGGCGCAGGATAGGTGTTACCACTCCATCGACGAAGCGATAGAGGAAGAACCCCCATAACAGTTGGTACAAGAATAGAATGACCCATATATAGATGTGCTCTTTGCACCAATTCCAGCCTGAACGCACATAAGCCTTCACACTATCACCACCCCAAAATGTTCGTAACAGCTTCGATTACCTTGATGACGGATAAATTAACTCGTGTACGGACAGGTTCATCGACATGAGCACGCATATAATTATTGATGTGCTTGTTCTCAACGACAATCGAATATAGAGGATCAACCATGACCCAGCTGAGCGGCGCTTTATGGGTGACGGTATATTGGATGCGGTCTCCCTCTCCATTCCATCCCTTGCGAGTCGTCGTGCCATCCGAGAATCCGAATACGATCGGAATGGATGGATAATTGGCACCGAGCTTGCGGATATAGACAGTCGCTTCATATTGGGTAGACCCATTCGATTCAATCGTACGTGAATCAATGTTCTCCACGGCGAAGTCTGCCATCATGCCGTTGTACACATATTGTTGGAAGAAATCATTCCACTTGCGGTTAGTTACCTGCTCAACAACTCGCTGAAAGTCTGATGTAGTTGGGTACTTGAAACGGTACTTCTGCGTATAAGTTCTCATAATGCGGCTCATCATTTTTTCCCCGACCTGCTTCTCGATTGCAAGCAGCACCAGCTTGGCACGCATGTACACATTTTCCGCATAATGATTTTGATTTTTGTAGCGCCATGCATTCAGCTTCAGTGGAGCTGGATCTGTGATGTAGCTGGCTTGTATTGCGTTATTTGGAAGTACTCCGAATTCTTGCTCCATCAGCTTGTCTTCTGCATAGGAAGTGAACCCTTCATCGAGCCATGCTTCCTCGAATTCGTTTGAGGCGAGAAGTCCATAAAAGTATTGATGTCCAATCTCATGAACGACGGTACGTTCCAAATCGTAACCTGGACTCTCATCTTCTGCACCGAATGCTGTAATCAAGGTCGGGTATTCCATTCCTCCAGCTCCGTTGCCCAATTTAGGAGGCACGATAATGGACAAGGTAGAGTACGGGTATTTGCCGTACCATTCGCTGAACTTGGACAGCGCCGTCTTCGCAGCGTAGAAATAACGCTCCTTCAAATCTTTATGCTTCGGGTCTAAATATAACTTGATACGAACCCCTGGTACTTGGCTAGAAGAGAACGGCTCTTCAAAATAGACAAAGTTTGGAGATGCGGCCCACGCAAAATCATGAACATCATCCGCATAGAATTGATAAAATTTCTTTCTGTCTGCTATCGTAGGGGTTTTCGTTGGAAAGCCTGTAGCGCCTACGATGTAATTGTCGGGTACTTGAATGCGTACACTGTAAATGCCGTAATTGGAGTAAAATTCGGAATTACCGTGATATTGGTGCAGATCCCAGCCTTCTGATGCCCGGCCGCGTACCCCTGCCTTTTCATAGGCAGCAATCTTAGGGAACCATTGGCCAGCCATCACGAAATTATCGGCGTATCCCATACGTGCAAATATTTTCGGCAGTTTTACTTCAAAATCCATGCGAAGTGTGACTTTCTCTTGACTTCGTACTGGCTTGGTAAGACGCAGCTTCAGAAGCGTCTCATCCTTCGCGTTTCCGTCATCTGGCTGAATGTACTGTACCCGGTTCATCAGGGACATACCGTCAACCGTGGATAATGATTTTAGCGTCATGCTGCCATATCCATCCGCAGGGAACTTGTCTTCCCGCAATTTCCCGCCAGACTCCTTCATGAAGGTGGTATCGGGCGAACGGAAAGCGTTCGGATACATGTGGAAGAACAGTTCATTGACAGTCGATCTCCCAGGATTGGTCCAAGTTACGGTTTGCTTGCCGATAAGGGTATGTGTAGACTCATCCAGTTTAACTTCAATATGGTATTCGGCAATACGCTCACTCAGTACCTCCGCATTGGGGGTCTCCACGGCTTGCTGCGTAATGGGTTCCTGAACCGCCTGCTTGTTCACCTCGGGTCCAAGGGACGGAACGGATCCAGACGGCCAGAACCGAACGAGGAGGAAGCTGCAGGCGGCTAGGAACAAGGCAGTGAATAGAAGCCGGCGATATACATTGCTTCGGGTCATACGTTTTTACCTCCCGTTGACAAGCATCTACAGCATGTATATGTTGGCTTTTTGCAGATTATTAGCTAAAATGAAAATGATTTTGAGTACGTGGTAAGGAAGGAGCGCATGACGAAATGGAATCTTCAGATAAGAAAGTAAAGAAGCCGCTGGCATTGAACGTAATGAGCAGTGGTAAGCATAAAGGATTCGGTTCGGGTAGTATCGATCTGAACAACGTGTCGCCCGTCATCATCGATGAAGGAACGGCGTACATCGATCTAGGCGCGATGCATGCGAAGAGTAAGGTGGAGCGTGGAATTAAGTTCTCTACGAATAAAGAGGATGTTCCGAATGGCCGCCAATGCTGGATCGTATGGGTGGCAGTCGATCGTTCTGCGGAAGGTGCGTTCTACGGCGGCTTGGCTGCTTGTGAAATGCTGATCGACACGGAGGCGAAGCGCGGCTGGAAGATGCTCGCAGACCACGTCAATCGGATGGACTATGCAATGAAGCGCCGCGTGCTCGTCGAAGAGCTGAATACAGAAGACAAGGCAGCGCTGCGTGAGCTGCTTATGACGCACAATGCTGAGTGGTGGGAGCGTACGCCAGAAGAAGTGAAGGCACAGCTTGCCTAGCATAATCATTTACATCTAAAGAAGGCCGCTATTCCGATCTCGTGATCGGTGCAGCGGCCTTCTATTATTATAGAGATGAGTTTTGTTCCTACTCATACCTAGCAAGCGACTCATTACAACAAGGTGATTTAGGCGCGATATACAGGCATCTTCTTCACCTGTGCGACTCCTGTTTCGATTGCGACCTGAGCAATCGCAGATGCAACGCTAGGCACGACACGCTTATCGAGCGGGTTCGGAATAATATACGTTGGGCTGAGCTCTGCATCGGTAACAATAGCCGCAATACCGCGTGCTGCCGCCAGCTTCATATCATCCGTAATATCTGTAGCGCGAACATCGAGTGCGCCGCGGAAGATGCCAGGGAAAGCGAGCAGGTTGTTCACTTGGTTCGGGAAGTCCGAACGACCTGTACATACTACTGCCGCTCCAGCAGCAAGCGCTTCGTCCGGGAAGATCTCCGGCGTTGGATTCGCCATTGCGAATACAATCGGCTTCACATTCATGGAGCGCACATGCTCCTGCGTCAGCACCTTCGGTGCGGATACCCCGATGAATACATCTGCTCCGCATACAACATCGGTCAGCGTACCGTGTAGATGTCCGCGATTCGTTACCTTCGCCATGTCTGCTTGCGCAGGATTCATCCATTCCTCGCCTTCACACACGACACCCTTCAGATCCACTAGGGCAACATGCTGAATGCCTGCCTTCAACAGCAGCTTCGCTATGGCAATTCCAGCAGAGCCGGCGCCATTGATGACAACGCGTACGTCCTCCATCTGCTTGTCTACCACTTTCAGTGCATTGATTAACGCAGAGAGCAGCACGATAGCAGTGCCATGCTGATCGTCATGGAAGACGGGGATATTCGTTTCTTCCTTTAAGCGCCGTTCAATTTCGAAGCAACGTGGTGCCGATATGTCCTCCAAGTTAATACCGGAGAAGGTAGGCTCCATATTTTTGACGATGTTCACGATCTCATCTACACTTTGCGTGGATAGACAGATTGGGAAGGCATCGACATTGCCGAACTGCTTGAAGAGCATGCACTTGCCTTCCATGACCGGCATAGCCGCATAGGGACCGATGTCGCCGAGGCCGAGAACGGCCGAACCGTCTGTCACAACGGCAATCATGTTGCCACGTGACGTATACTCGTTGGCAGCATTCACATCATTTGCAATCAGGCGGCATGATTCAGCCACCCCTGGTGTATATACAAGGCTCAGATCCTCTGGGGATGTCACCTCAATTTTGCTAGTCACTTCAATCTTGCCGTGCAGCTTCTTATGAAGTTGTAACGACTCTTCTTTGATGTCCAGTGCGACTGGCATACTACAATCAGCTCCCTGTTTATCATTCCAAGGAGACTCGCTGCTGAACATAAGCCCCGCAAGCCCCATGCTACCATTGTGCTACGTTAGTGGGGAAAAGGGAAATACGTTCCGCATATAAGCTAATAAATTTTATTTATAGTAACGAAATGGAAGTTATGTCCTCTGTTATTTATCCGTTCGGCGTTATGCTTCTTGAAGTGGGAGCTGGCGCATGCACTCGATCATGCTGAGGCAGTCTTGCGACAGATGATGTCCTTCCTTCCAGCATAAATAAATATAGAAGTACAACGGATCCTCAAGTGGTATGGCTACAAGACCAGGCATATTTTTGACCGCCATAGAGACGATTAGGGAAATGCCTGCCCCACTGGCTACCATCGACTTAACGGTTTGAATTTCATCTGATTCAAATACAATATTCGGCTTGAATCCGTATGTTCCACAAGCGAGCATCAGTTGTTCATGATGTACATAAGCTTCCGTCAGCACGATAAAATGTTCATGCTTGAGTTCAGCAATGGATATGGACTCTCGAGTCGCGAGTGGGTGAGTGTCAGGCACACACACGTTTAAGTGATCCTCATAGAGCAGCACAGAATGGAGATCGGAGATTGGTTCTTGATCTGCCTGTCCGATAATGCCTAAATCCAGCTTACCCTCTTGCAGCAGCTCTGTTGTAATGCGAGAACCGTACTCGGTTACTTTAAATTGCACATGCGGATACCGCTTCCTTATGTAAGCGAACATGGAAGGGAACAGATAGGCTCCGATAATTGGCGGCAAGCCAAAATGAATGTTGGAGCTGTTATAATTACGAACCTCTACAATAGCTTCATCAATTTCAGACAAAATGTTATCGACTCTGGCTAGAAATAACGCCCCTTGCGGCGTGACATGCACAGCCTTCTCCTTCTTATTGCGTTCGAGCAATTGCACACCTAGAAATTCCTCCAGCCGATTTACAGCGGCTGTAATGCAAGGCTGGGACACATACAGCTGTTCAGCTGCTTTTGTAAAGCTATGCTGTTCAGTAACGGCCTTGAAATATTCAAGTTCCCGCAAATTCATGATGCTTGGTTCCCTCCGATATGATAATCCGATGCGAGTCCTATTCTACAAGAAACGAAGACGTTCATCGATGGATAAAGATTACAAAAGAATGAACTTAGGTATAACCATTGTACATCAAGATGATCCTAAGGGAAGCAAGTAGGGGTTGGGCAGGGTATCCAGCTGTCCCTTTACCGATATTCTAAAATGTGGTAATATATATGAATAACATGTTCTTCGGACTGAAGAACAGGAACAGGAGGTGAGGTAGGAGATGAATTTCAATACGCCGAACATTCGTATTAGCCAACTGCCAATGGCAATGTTTGGAATTACTCATGATGTACCTTTCAACGGGATACGTGTGTCCATTTTTACTAATACGAATACGACAATACGGCGTGAAGACTCTCCTGCCTTAACCTGATCGGATTTAGGTTTATTTAGGGCTGTAGGGATTTTTCCCTGCAGCCTTTTTTTGTTCCAGATCGGGAGGCAGCGTCTTGCTCACGCCCCGAGGGGGATATCGACATGATCATTAGCCTATGGCATGTGAAAAAATATTACGGAGCAAACTTGGTGCTCTCAGATGTGTCATTTGAAGTAAAAGACGGAGAAAAAGTCGGGCTGATTGGCCGCAATGGAACGGGGAAGACAACAATTTTGCAGATGCTAAGCGGGGCATCCACACCGGATCAAGGGGATCTGTTTATCCGCAAAGGCGCGACAATTGGATTGCTCGATCAGGTACCTTCTGCCCATGAATCCGCTTCTGTATATGATGTATTGGCTGAGAGTTATGCGGAAGTGCGCCGCCTAGAGCAAGAAATGAAGCAAGTGGAAATGACCATGTCAGACCCTGATGTCTCTGCAGATGAGAAGAAACTGAACCATATTCTGCAGCAGTATGGACAGATGATGGAGCAATTCGAGCGGGCAGGCGGCTATGAAATGGAGGCATCGATTCGGCGGATCAGTGCAGGACTCGGGATCGCGGAAGAGCAATATAGCCGCCCCTTCTCCTCGTTATCTGGGGGAGAGAAGACGAAGGTCGGCCTGGCTGCGCTGCTCCTGAAGCAGCCTGACATTCTGCTGCTTGATGAACCAACGAATCATTTGGATATGGCGGCCATCGAATGGCTGGAATCCTTCTTGCTGGCCTATTCGGGGGCGGTTATGATTGTCTCGCATGATCGTTATTTCCTGGATCGAGTTGCAGGTAAAATGATTGAGATCGAAGATGGAGAAGCGTTCATTTATCATACGAACTATACCGGCTATCAGAAGGAGAAGGAAGAGCGGCTGCTGCAGCAATTCGCTAGCTATCAAGAGCAGCAGAAGAAGATTAAGAAGATGCAGGATACAATTAAGCAGCTGATCGAATGGGGGAATCGTGCGAATCCGCCGAATCCAGGATTTCATCGCCGGGCAGCATCGATGCAGAAGGCGCTCGATCGTATGGAGAAGCTCAAGCGTCCGATATTGGAGCGGAAGACGATGGATTTGAAGCTGAAGCAGGAGGGTCGTTCTGGCAAGCAAGTGCTCGTGCTGGATGGGGTTACGAAAGCCTATGGGGAGCGCAAGCTGCTTAGCGGGGTGAGCGGGCTTCTGCTGTACGGCGAGCGTACAGCATTGCTTGGCAGTAATGGTGCTGGGAAGAGCACCTTGATGAAGATGCTGCTTGGCCAGGTTGATCCAGATGGCGGAGATCTCCGAGTCGGTTCGCGCGTGGAGGTTGGCTATTTGGCGCAGGAGGAAGCTCCGCCTTCCGAAAATAAGACGGTTCTTCGATATTTCTGTGAGGAAGTGGCCATGGAAGAGGGAGAGGCTAGGGGAGAACTGGCTAGATTCCTGTTCTATGGAGCGGATGTGTTCAAGCGAATTGCGCAGCTGTCAGGAGGAGAATGGAGCAGACTTCGATTGGCTCTGCTCATGTACCGGAAGCCGAATTTGCTCCTGCTCGATGAGCCAACCAACCATTTGGATATCGACTCCAGAGAAGCATTGGAGGAAGCGTTGGAGAACTTTCCAGGTACACTTCTGGTTATCTCGCATGATCGTTATTTCATTAATCGGGTTGTAAGCAAGCTGTGGGTGCTGGAGCAGGCAAGATTGTCTGTGCATATTGGGAACTATGATGAATGCCGGGAGAAGCTACAGACCTGGATGGATCACTCACGACAGCTGGGGGCGGTGTCTACTGGTGCACATACGGATGTGAACACGGTAGAGAGGAAGTCGCAGCAGCAAGATTCGAAGGCAAGCGATCCTGCTAAGAGACATGCAGATGACGTGCTTCCAAAGCAAGTGACGCGGAAGGGACAGACTGCACCCCAATGGGAGCGGGACATTGCGCTAGTAGAGGAGCAGCTGCGACAACTGGACGAGGAGATGGCTGCCTTGTCCATGCAGACCGATCAGGAGGTAGATTGGACGCTGTTGATGGCCAAGCAGCAAGAACTGCGGCAGCAACTCGAAGAGTTGTATGCTGGGTGGCTATCTATGGAGGAATAGTGGATTTGCCTAGAAATCAACAAACAATGGAATCCGCCGTTCTGCAGGGTCAATAACAATGGAATCAGGCCCCACTAAAAATAGAAAGACGCTTCCCAAACCACTGGATTCGTGGGAAGGGAAGCGTCTTTTTTTCATACGTGTTCCTATCGAGAAATAGGTCATCAAATTGCTGGGACACTGGGACAGCCTCGTTTCACATAGATACCGTTCCTTAATCCCCCCACCAGCGCTTCAAGTGCTGCCACCACGAACGTTTCTCAAGCTCTTTCGTTGGTCGCTTCTCTTCGTCTTTCCTCTGGTCTGTCGGGGATTGAACATGAAGATCGCACCAAGCGGTGGGCTCGGTTCCACTTACGAATGTCTCCAGGCGTTTATTCGGGCAGTTATCTCCTGCGAGCTTCCCAGTATCCGGATCAATATAGACGCTAACTACATTGTCCGGAACGGTAAATATTTTGGGTGGGACGTTGGACAATGCCTGTTCGGTATATTCAGCGAATATAGGCGCTGCCTTATGAGATTCCGTAACCGATATCATTCTGTCCTTGTCGTAGCCGACCCAGACGGCAGTTGAGAGTTCCGGCGTATATCCGACGATCCAAGCGTCCGTATCTGTCGTTCCTGTCTTGCCGGCGACAGGGCGTTTCATGCTGGTCGCTACGCGGCTGCCTGTTCCACCGGTTTCGAATACGCTCTCCATCAGGCTGGTGAGCACATACGCATCTGCTGGATTGACTACCTGCTCTTGTTGAATCGGTGGAGCCTCGTATAAGACACTGCCGCCGCTGTCGGTGACCTTCAAGACGGAGCGGGGGATCACACGCTTGCCTTGGTTACTGAACACACCGTATGCGGATGCCATCTCCAGTGGACTTACTGGGAATGTACCTAGCGCAAGAGAGGGGAGTGGCTTCATGTCACTGTCGATGCCAAGCCGCCGCGCAAGGGAGATCACCTGCTCAGGGCCAATCTGCATAATGGTACTTACCGCATAGATATTGTCTGACACAGCAATGGCGCGGCGCAGATCGATCTCGCCATAATACTTGCCGCCATAATTACTTGGCTTATATTGCTGTCTGCCATTGTCATATGTGAATGAAGTCGGCTGACTGACGAAGTGAGTCGCCGCTGTGATGGCTCGCTTCTCGAGTGCTGCTAGATAGACCAGCGGCTTGAAGGATGATCCAGGCTGGCGCGTATTGGCGAATACACGATTATACTGATTTAGCCGATAATTCTTGCCGCCAACCATCGCCTTCAAATAGCCGTTGCGTGGATCGATCGAGATAAGCGCAGCCTGCAAATCCCCTTCTGCAGGAATATACTTGGCGACAGCCTGCTCTGCTGCCGCCTGAGCCCGTTTATCAAGTGTTGTATATACACGCAGCCCCCCAGCCTCGATTGCTTGATCGGAAATGCCGAGTGAATCGAGCTCCTGCCGGACATAATCGCGGAAATAGGGGGCAACAAGCAGCTCGCTTCGCTCCTCCCTCGGTCGAATGGCCAGCGTTTCATTGTAGGCTTGTTGTGCCTGCTCTTGCGTGATGTATCCGGTCTCCACCATGCCCTGAAGCACAACCTTTTGTCTGTCCTTCGCATTTTTCATATTGAAATAGGGAGAATAATAGCTTGGGCCGCGTGGAATGCCTACAAGAATTGCACTCTCTGCCAGCGTCAGGTCACGAGCCTTCTTGCCAAGGTAGAGCTGAGCGGCGGCCTCGATACCGTATGCGCCATGGCCGTAATATACCTGATTCAAATACTGCTCCAAAATATCGTCCTTGCTGTATTTCATCTCCAGTTGAAGTGCATATTGCGCTTCCTTCACCTTGCGAGCCCATGTCCGATCGTGGTTGAGATACAGGTTGCGGGCAAGCTGCTGTGTCAAGGTGCTGGCGCCTTGTTTTTTGGACATTGATTCTATATTGACGAGCATTGCGCGAGCAATTCCTTTGAAGTCGATCCCGATATGACGGTAGAATTGCCGATCCTCTGTGGCAATGGTTGCATGAATGACGTCCGGAGCGATATCGGTCAGCGTAACCGGATGCTGCTGCTTCTGCCCGCTTGTTAGTGATGTAAGTTCCGCCCCCTGGCTGTCATAAATGAAGGAGGGCTTCTGCATATCAGACACAGGCAGATCCGTCATATATAGATACCCGAGCAGGATGCCGCAAGCACCTAGAAGGAGCGCGATTGAACCGCCAATGATTTTCAGCCATAGCCGCCACCCGCGCTTCCGCTTTCTCTCAGTCTTTTTGCCGCTTAACCGCTGCATGGCAGCGCCTCCTGTTCGACCGTCATCAGGCCATTTTGTGGTTACCATTCAGTATGGAAAAAGAGGAGGAAGGTTATTCCTTTTTGCTAGAATAAATTCACCGTTCACAAACTGTAAAAGGGTTGAAAACTATGAAAAACAGAATATTCTAGAGCATTTGTCAAAATTTCAAAAATCCAGTGATAAAGCAGCTTTCAGAGCTCTAATAGCTCTGAAAATTGTGCAAATATTCAACTTGACTTCGGAAAATGATTGCATTTTGGGGGGGAACCGATATAATACTTTGTGTTTGGTGCAAAATGGAGATGAAGTGTTACGAATGTTACACATAGGAACCATTACGAGCATTTCGGGAACTAAGCCAACGATACCATGATTATGAAAGAAGGTTGATGTTATGGAATTGTGGTTTACAGAGAAGCAAACGCCTACCTTTGGCATTACGGCAAAAATCCGCGAAACATTCGTGGAGGAGCAAACGCCGTTTCAGCATTTAGCGATGCTGGATACCGAAGAATTTGGACGGATGCTCGTATTGGATGGCATGGTTATGACGACGATCAAAGACGAGTTCGTATACCATGAGATGGTGGCACACCCGGCCCTTGTAACTCATCCGAATCCGAAAAAAGTACTTGTCGTCGGCGGCGGCGACGGCGGAGTTATCCGCGAAATCATGAAGCACCCTGGAGTAGAGAAGGCAGTCCTCGTTGAAATCGACGGCAAAGTCATCGAATACTCCAAGCAGTACTTGCCTGAAATTGCGGGCGAGCTGGACAACCCGCGTGTAGAAGTTATCGTGAATGATGGATACATGCATATTTTGAACAGCAAAAATGAATACGACGTCATTATGGTCGACTCCACAGAGCCGGTAGGGCCTGCGGCACCATTGTTCGAGCGCGGCTTCTACCAAGGCATCTATGATGCTTTGAAGGAAGATGGCCTGTTCGTAGCGCAGACGGATAACCCTTGGTTCAAGGCTGACTTGATCCAGCAGGTGAACCGTGACGTGAAGGAAATCTTCCCGATCGTACGCGTGTACGGTGCGAATATTCCGACCTATCCAAGTGGTCTCTGGACGTTCACAATGGGCAGCAAGCAGCACGATCCGCTGCAAGTGGACGAAGCGCAGATTCCGGAAATGGAGACGAAGTACTACTCTTCTCGTCTGCACAAAGCAGCCTTCTGTCTGCCTAAATTTGTAGAGGATCTGTGCAAATAAGATAGCGCAGGAAGATGGAGGAGCGAAGACAATGAAAATAGATCAAAAATATTCGGGCAATGTGTTCATTTGCAGCTCTGATGATTACGAGGGAGCAAAGGCCGTCATTTATGGCATGCCAATGGATTACACGGTATCCTTCCGCCCAGGATCGCGCTTCGGCCCAGGCCGTATCCGCGAGGCATCGGTAGGCTTGGAAGAGTACAGCCCGTATCTCGATAGAAGCATTGAGGAATTGAATTACTTCGATGCAGGCGACTTGCTGCTGCCATTCGGCAATGCGGCGAAGAGCCTGGATATCATCGGGGAATTCGTAGGCAAGCTGCTGGGCGATGGGAAGTTCCCAATCGGCCTTGGCGGGGAGCACCTAGTGACATGGCCTGTCCTGCAAGAGGTGTACAAGAAATACCCTGATCTCGCTATTATTCATATTGATGCGCACGCTGACTTGCGGGAGCAGTATGAGGGTGAGCCTTTGTCTCACTCCACACCAATCCGCAAGGCTGCTGAGATGATCGGCGGCAAGAACGTGTACCAGTTCGGCATCCGCTCTGGTTCGCGTGAAGAGTGGACGTATGCTCGCGAGAACATCAATTTCTTCCCGTTCGAAGTAGCTGAGCCTCTGAAGAAGGTTCTGCCTGAGCTGGCTGGCCGTCCGGTCTATGTCACGATCGATATTGACGTGCTTGATCCAAGCTGCGCACCGGGAACAGGAACGGCAGAAGCGGGCGGCATTACGTCGAAGGAATTGCTTGAAGCGGTTCATTCGATTGCCCGTTCGGAAGCCAATATTATTGGATGTGACTTGGTGGAAGTTGCGCCAATCTACGATCCAACCGAGCAAACGCCGATTACGGCGAGCAAAATCATTCGTGAGATGCTGCTCGGGTTCGTAAAGTAATGTAGTCTGTAACAAAGCAGCATCGTCCAAGCGCACGGAATCTGCATGCAGCAGAGGAAGTGCGCTTGTTTTTTAAGAAGCAGCAAAAGGGCAGGGCTTAGACATGCGTTACGATCCCCTTTAAAATATAGAGAAAGGGAGGATGAGAATGAGTAAGATGAAGATTTTACTTATTTCGATCACAACCGTATTCATTATTATCATCGTTGCATTAGGATTCATAGGGAATCATTTTTACAACATAGCGCTTAATCCGGAGACGGAGCGTCCGTTCCTCGACAACAATCCGGATCTTGATCGTGCGGTTCCGACGATGCAAGTAGATGGACAGGAGACGCAAGGAAATGAGGTGGCAAAAGAATGGATCGAAACGAAGCATCACGACGAGGTCACGTTAGCTTCTTTCGATGGTTTGAAGCTGCAGGGCTATGAGTATCGGCAAGAGAATCCCACGAATAGGTGGGCCATTGTCGTTCATGGCTATACGAGCTCCGGTAAGCAGATGTCGTATGCGGTCAAGAGATTCTATGATAAAGGCTATCATGTACTGCTCGTCGACTTACGAGGACATGGAAAGAGCGAGGGCTCCTATATTGGAATGGGCTGGCATGATCGACTAGACATGATGGGTTGGGTTCGCCAAATCGTCGAAGCTAACCCCGAGTCTCAAATTGCCCTGTATGGGGTCTCCATGGGAGGAGCGACGGTTATGATGACCTCGGGAGAAGAACTTCCTGCGAATGTCAAGGTGATTGTCGAGGACTGTGGGTACACGTCGGCTTACGATGAATTCAGCTACCAATTGAAACGGCTATTTCATTTGCCTGCCTTCCCGATTATGACGGCTTCCAATGTGGTCGCTAATATTAGAGCCGGTTATGACTTGCAGGAAGCCTCTGCCTTGAAGCAAGTAGCAAAGAGCAAGACTCCTATTCTATTCATTCACGGGGATTCCGACATGTTCGTTCCATATGAAATGGTTCATGAGTTATATGATGCGGCAAAGGTCGAGAAGGATCTACTGGTGATCAAGGGTGCAGGACACGGCGGCGCTCATCTTGCTGGAGCGGTATATTGGAATAAAGTATGGGAATTCACAGATAAGTTTATGGCGTCCTAACGAAATGACAAAATGAACAGAAGCCCTGCCGCCTCAAAAGGCTGCGGGGCTTTCGTGTGCAAACGACTGTTAAGATAAGAGAAACTTCCAAGCTAACCAGCATATCCCCACTCCGACCCACGAGATGAAGCCAAAGATAACGACGATCTTGTTCTCACTCCAACCGTATTTGAGTGAGTAATGATAGTGGATGGGCGCCATTCGGAACATTCTCAGCTTCGTTCTGCGGTAGTACCATACTTGTAGAATAACAGACAGTTGTTCTGCAAAGTAGACGAAGAAGAGGACCGGAATCAGGATCTCTACCTTCTCGAGTACCGCAAGGAATGACAGGGAGCCGCCGATGGCGAGCGATCCGGTATCCCCCATGAATGCACGCGCAGGATAAATATTATAAATGAACAGCCCAAGCAGACAGGCAATCATGATGAGCGAGAACATCTTCACTTCCATATGATCGGATATGAGGAAGAAGAAGAAATAAGTCGGGATCGACACATTGATAAGCAACCCATCCAGACCATCTGTAAAGTTAATCGCATTTGCCGAACCTACCACGAACAGTACCATAATTGGCACATACACGAGTAGAGGAAGATCGAGCGTTAGCCCGCCCCCAAGCACAATGGTCGTACTGACGTCAAAATGCTGAATGAGCACGTACAACAGAACTCCGGTAAAGGAGAATTGGAAGACAAGCTTCGCTTTGCCCGATATCCCGGAGGGATCCTGAAATACGGCCTTCTTCAAGTCATCCATTAGACCAACGGAACCGAATAGCAGAAACGTCGCTGCCAGAAACATCGTCATTGGCGATGGGTGATAGGAGACAGAGGTAATTACACCGATAATCAGAATAAGGCCGGCCATCAGCGGTGTGCCGCGCTTAGCTTGATGATCAGGCGGAAGCTCGGCTCGAATTGGCTGCGTCAGCTTCAGTGTCCGCAATCCCCAGATGAGCAGTGGGGTCAATGCGGCAACGAGCAGGAAGGACACACTCGAAATGCCTAATAAGGAAGGGTTCACAGACATTCACCTATTTGTATGTATTTTGTATAACTGAGTACAGTTTATTATAATTCACGGCAATGGACAAATATTCCTCTTGCATCGACAAGCACAGCATCCGCCGCATCGCCAACTTGTGGCGACTGGCGTACGCCTTCTTGACTTGGTGGGCACGTCGGGTCACTCCTCTAATAAATGGATAGTGCGTTGCGGTTCCTTCATATAAACACTGGATTTCTCTATCAACAAGATTAGCATGAAAGAAGATGGGAGAAAAATAAAGATAAAGCATAGATCATAACGTGAAAAAGGAGCTGTCTAGGACAGCTCCCGTTCTATTCCGTATCGTTAGACTGCAGAGGTTCCTGTACGTCTACGGTGGTTGCGATGTGCGGTTCGTTTTGTGTTTCGAATCATCATATAAATGCATAGCCCGAACAGCGGAGCGATGACCACAATGGTCGTCATGCCGACTGTAAAGAAGACAGAGTGTTCAATGCGGATGCTGTCGATAACAACCCATACTGACGAAGCTAGGTGGAGTACGAGCGTTATCAGGAGCAGCCAGTCGCTATGGTTCGTTAACCAAGTTAGAAGTACCGTCCATTCCACCATTTATCGCCCCCATACTCCTCGAAATAATGACATAAGCTGAGCAAATTATGCAGCAGCGGACAATCGAGGAATCATTTACTACTATCATTATAATTGAGGGAAGATTCGAATTTCCACGTCTTTCTTGAGGTATAACCTTACAAATTCGTAAGTTATCGTATTATGCCATAGATTGTCGGTTTATTGACCCTGCTATGCTTAGCTGCATCCCTAGGGCGCAAATAGGAAAAGGAGGTTGCAAAAGGCGGGCGTATACCGGATAATTTAGAAATCAGACTTTGGAGAATGGAGCTTGACAATGACGGAGCATCAGAGGGAAGCGGCTGATAGATTGCCGGTTCTTATCACGATTGACAGCCGACAAGATGATGAACGGGTCACGGAGCACGTACGGGGCGATTTATATCGGAAGGGTTCACATTTCTATATTCGCTATACTGAGACTCAGTCCCAGCCGGAGCGGGTGAAGCGACGAAGTGATTCTGCCGAAGATGCGAGTCGTACACAGGTTACACTGAAGGTGAGTGAGAACCAGGTGAAGCTAACGCGTAGAGGACAGGTTGAAGCAGAGCAGACATTTGCTCTTGGAGCGAGACAGAACGGTTACTATCGTTCATCTGCGATTCGCTTTCCTCTAACAACAGCGACATCGAAGCTGTCTTGGGACAAGCCTTGGCCGTTCGAAGGGCCGCTACAATTCGACGAATTGCGTATAGCGTGGTCGTATCAATTATATATAGAAGAACGCTGCACGGGGAAATTCAATATTCAATTACGTATTACACCCGCCTGAAACAGGCATGAACGATAAGATGCAGGAGGAACGAGACATATGAGCAGTGTAATGGAACGAGTAAACAATCAAGTGAAGCAAGCAATTGAGGATGCAATCGTACAGGCAGGTCTTGTAGCGCGCGAGGATATCCCTGCGTTCGTTATTGAGGTGCCGAAGGATAAGACGCACGGTGATCTGGCATCCAATATAGCGATGCAGTTGACGCGCATTGCGAAGCGCAATCCACGCCAAATTGCTGAAACGATCATCGAGAACCTGAACACAGAAGCGGCTTCCATTGAAAGCGCAGAGATCGCTGGACCTGGATTTATTAATTTCCGTGTGAACAAGAGCTATCTTTACGACATCTTGCACGAAGTGAATGAAAAAGGCAGCGACTACGGACGGATTGCGGCTGGCAGCGGTCAACGCGTACAGGTAGAGTTCGTATCTGCGAACCCTACAGGAAGCCTTCATCTTGGACACGCACGCGGTGCGGCTGTCGGCGATGCATTGTGCAACCTGCTTGATTACGCGGGTTATGAAGTAACGCGCGAATATTATATTAACGATGCAGGGAACCAAGTGAACAATCTTGCGAAATCGATTGAATGCCGCTATAAGCAAGCATTGGGACAGGATGCAGAAATGCCGGAAGATGGATATCACGGTGTAGATATTAAGGGCTTTGCGGAAGAGCTTGTTCAAGCAGAGGGCGATCGTCTGCTGTCCTTGTCTGAAGAAGAGCGCGAGCGTTATTTCCGTACTTACGGTCTCTCGAAGGAATTGGATAAAATCAAGCGCGACTTGAATCGCTTCCGTGTTCCGTTCGATGTATGGTTCAGCGAGACATCGCTATACGAGAACAATGAAGTGACGAAGGCGCTGGATGCGCTTCGTGCAAGCGGACATGTATTCGAGCATGAAGGTGCAACATGGCTGCGCACAACGACATTCGGCGATGACAAGGATCGCGTATTGGTGAAGAATGATGGTTCTTACACGTATCTGACTCCAGATATTTCGTATCATATGGATAAATACGGCCGTGGCTTTGACAAAATGATTAACATTTGGGGTGCTGACCACCATGGATACATCCCACGTATGAAGGCGGCTATGGAAGCACTCGGTAATGATCCAGATAAGCTGGTTGTGTTGATCGCGCAAATGGTTAGCTTGTTCCAAGATGGCGAGAAAGTGAAAATGTCCAAGCGTACAGGGAAAGCCGTAACCATGGAAGATTTGATGGATGAAGTGGGCGTTGATGCAATCCGTTACTTCTTCACAATGCGCTCGATGGATTCCCACCTTGACTTTGATATGGACTTGGCGATCTCCACATCCAATGAGAACCCTGTCTATTACGTACAGTATGCGCATGCGCGTATTTGCAGCATTTATCGTCAGGCGGAAGAACAAGGGGTTGCGTTGCAGCCGTTGAATGAGCTGAATTTGGCGAAGCTGACGGCTGAGCATGAATTCGACCTGCTTCGCAAGCTGGGTGAGCTTCCAGAGGAAATTGCGGTTGCTGCCCGCGACTATGCGCCACATCGTTTGGTTCGTTATGTGTACGAGCTGGCATCGCTCTTCCACAGCTACTACAGAGCAGAGCGTGTCATTACAGAGGATGCAGAGCAGACACAAGCTCGTCTAGCATTGCTCGGCGCTGTTCGTACGACAATTGCGAATGTACTTCGTCTCGTTGGCGTATCTGCTCCAGAACAGATGTAAGACAGCGCCTAACGAGAGTTAAATGTTCATTGCCTAATATAGAGCGTCCTGTGAGCTGAAACTAGCTTGCAGGACGCTTTCTTGTTCCCACAATAGTTAGTTATTCGGTAAAATAAGACCAAGAACCATCGAGAGGATCGAGCTAGAGAGAAAGTAGGTGACGAGGATGCTGTATCTGCTTCCGCTGATGATCGAGCGGGTTGGCGTATTACTGATCATCGCATTTGTGCTGTCGCGTATGAAGTCATTTCGACATATTGTTCATAATGAACACGGTACAGCTGAGAAATGGCTGCTGATCTTCGTGTTCGGCGCGTTTGGGGTAATCAGCAACTATACTGGTGTGCAAATTCATAATAGCTCGGTATATTCGCAAGCTTGGCATATGGATATAGAGACGGGGAGTGCCATTGCAAATACACGCATTATGGGTGTTGTCATTGGAGGACTGCTTGGCGGTCCATTTGTCGGAACAGGTGTTGGGTTAATTGCGGGCTTGCATCGCCTATCGCTTGGCGGCTATACCGCTGCTGCTTGTGGGATATCGACGATAATGGCCGGTATTATCACTGGGCTCGTTGGAAAGCGCTTTCGTATAATTCAAGGCAAGCATGCTGCATGGCATGCAGCGTTGATCGGCATAGGGATGGAGTGTGCGCAGATGGGCACCATCTTGCTCGTAGCGGAACCTTGGAGCTCTGCTTGGGAACTCGTCAAGCTGATCAGTGTGCCGATGGTCGCGGTCAATGGATTCGGCATTCTATTATTCATGCTGATTATTCAATCCATCTATGAGGAAGAGGAGCGCTCTCGGGCGCTGTTGACCCATAACGCTCTTCATATCGCCGATCAGACCTTGCCGTTTTTCCGTCAAGGGTTAAATAGCGATTCATGCCGAGAAGCGGCGTTGATCATATGGAAAGGTACGAATGCTGACGCGATCTCCATTACAGATGAGCATCACATTCTTGCGCACGTGGGCGCGGGGGACGACCATCATGTGCCGTTGCATGGAATATCCACGCAGTTGACGAAGCAAGTGCTGGAGGAGGGCATTGTTCATAAGGCATCCTCACGAGAAGAGATTCAGTGTTTCGAGCCGAGTTGTCCTTTGCAAGCTGCATACGTATTACCACTTAAGGTGCATGACCGTACGGTGGGCACATTGAAGCTGTACTTCAAGCAGCCCTCACGGCTGGATCGAGTAGAACGAGAGCTTGCAGAGGGTCTTGGCAAGCTGTTCTCCACCCAGTTGGAATTGGCGGAAGCAGAACGGCAGAGTCGGCTGCTAAAAGATGCGGAGATCAAGGCGCTGCAAGCTCAGGTTCACCCGCACTTTCTATTTAATGCCTTCAATACCATATCCGTTCTCTGCCGCACCGATTCGGAGAAGGCGCGCAAATTGCTGCAGCAGCTCAGTGTGTTTTTCCGCAGCAATCTGCAGGGCGCACGTAAGATGCTTATCCCGCTGCACAAGGAATTAGAGCATGTAGAAGCGTATTTGTCATTGGAACAGGCGAGATTCCCCGGCAAATATGTCGTAGAGACGGACATTGACGGTTCTCTTATGGACGTACTAATACCGCCATTCACGCTTCAGCCACTGGTGGAGAATGCGATTCGGCATGCCTTCTCCAAGGGATTTACTTTGTCGCAAGGAATAGTATCGATTCGGGCGCAGGTGAATGGAGCTAGCGTGACGATTACGACCAAGGATAATGGGAAGGGCATAGCACCAGAGTCCATGGCCGCGCTTGGCAATGAGGCGGTTCCGTCTGCAGAAGGAACAGGCACAGCGCTGTGCAATATTGTGAAGCGAATAGAAGAACTGTATGGAAGCAGGGGCTCGATTCAAATCGATAGTACAATTAGAGAAGGGACATCGGTCACGATTACGTTGCCGATTCATTATAGCGAACGGGGGGACATCGATGTTGAAAGTATTTATCGTGGATGATGAGCCGCTAGCGCGTGACGAACTCTGTTATCTGCTTCGCCGCACGAAACGGGTTGACGTTGTAGGAGAGGCAGAATCTATGGAAGAGGCGTTGAAGCGCATAGGGGCGCTACGTCCGGACGTCGTAGTTTCTCGATATTCAACTTGCCGAAGCGAGTGGGTTGGAGGCAGCAGAACGGTTGTGCGCGTTGGATGAGCCACCTGCGATTGTATTCGCAACGGCGTATGATGAATATGCGTTGCGTGCTTTCGAGTTGAACGCTGCTGACTATATTTTAAAGCCGTTCGATGAGCAGCGCATTCAGCTAACCGTCGAGAAGCTGGAGAAGCAGGGCTCGCGTTCAGTTACATTGATTCAGAATGAGGTAATATCACATTCCCGGTCTACCCCGACAGAACGGGTAGAGCGGCTTGCCATTACGACGGTGGATGAGCGCATTGTTGTTCTGCATGTGGATCGCATCGTGTACATCGGGTTTGAAGAGGGAAAGACAGTCGTCGCAACGACAGAACAGCGCTATCGTGTAGGAGAACCACTTAGTGTACTGGAGCGGAAGCTGATTCACCCATCCATTATTCGTGTGCATCGGGCCTACTTGGTGAATGTGGATCGCATTGTAGAGATTGAGCCATGGTTCCACTCCACATGCCAACTGAAGATGCAGGACGGATCCAGCTTGCCTGTGAGTCGTACCTATATGAAGGAACTTAAGCAGCTTCTAGGATTTTAAAATAATGGCGTTCACTAATCATCCAATCAATTTTGGTATGAGATGGAGAAGAGGCGAATAAGGATAGAAGAGAGGGTTGAAACGTTTGCATTTCAATCCTTTTTTTGTGCACTTCATCATGGACATGCGGCATTCTGCTTTGAAAACAGGGTAATGCTGTTTTCATAAGGTAAGATAACAGCAACAGCTCGAAAGGAGTGGACGATCATGAATGCGGTTTCAATAGTGATTGGTTCGATTTGCATCTTGATGATCACCTATCGCCTCTACGGAACATTTATGGCAAACAAAGTGTTAAAGCTAGACGATTCCAAGCCTGCTCCGGCGCACGAATTAAATGACGGCAAGGATTATGTGCCGACGAATAAATGGGTGACCTTCGGTCATCACTTCGCAGCCATTGCTGCGGCAGGGCCGTTAGTTGGTCCGATATTAGCTGCCCAGTTCGGTTATCTGCCAGGGCTGCTCTGGTTGTTGATCGGTGCCGTTATCGGCGGTGCTGTACATGATGCGGTTGTATTGTTCGCTTCCATGCGCAAGCAAGGCAAGTCGCTCTCTGAGGTAGCGAAGGATGAGCTTGGGCCAGTGGCAGGCTTCTGTACGGGCCTAGCGATGCTGTTCATTATTACGATTACGATGGCGGGTCTGTCGATGGTAGTGCTCCATGCGCTTGAACACAATCCATGGGGAACCTTCTCGGTAGGCATCACGATCCCGATTGCCATGATGGTTGGGATTTGGTACAAGAAGACAGGCAATTTGAAGCTTGCCTCTACCGTTGGTTTTGTACTTTTGATGGTCGGTGTATTTATGGGTCCCTACATTCAAGGTACCGCGCTTGGCCAATGGTTGACCTTTGATATGAAGACGCTGGCAATTATTTTGCCGATATATGCATTCTTTGCGGCAGCACTGCCTGTATGGCTTCTCCTTGCACCGCGCGACTACTTGAGCAGCTTTATGAAGATCGGAGTATTCATTGCTCTTATCGTTGGTGTGTTCATTATCAATCCTGATATTCCATTCCCTGCCGTAACTGAATTCATCAACGGCGGAGGCCCAATACTGGCAGGCCCAGTATGGCCGTTCATCTCGATCACGATAGCTTGTGGAGCAATCTCTGGCTTCCACGCCTTCGTAGGATCGGGTACGACACCGAAAATGCTGGATCGCTGGAGCGATATTAAAGTCGTTGGCTTCGGCGCGATGCTGGTCGAATGCGTTGTAGGGATTATGGCACTTATAGCGGCAACTGCCTTGCAGCCTGCTGATTACTTCGCAATTAACTCAACGCCAGAAGCGTTTAAGACGCTGGGCATGAATGTGGTTCATTTGCCGGATCTCGCGCGCGAGATCGGTTTGAACTTGGATGGCCGCACGGGTGGAGCTGTAACACTCGCAGTTGGCATGACGTACATTTTTACGAAGTTCCCATGGTTCGAATCGCTTTCGTCGTACTTCTTCCAATTTGTTATCATGTTCGAGGCGGTATTCGTCCTGACCGCAATTGATGCGGGAACACGTGTGGCGCGCTACATTATCCAAGACTTCTTCGGAGAAGTGTATAAGCCATTGAAACGAGTAGATTGGGTACCTGGCTCCATCTTTGCTAGTGCGCTTGCTTGCTTCTTGTGGGGATACCTGCTCTTCTCTGGCGATATTGGATCGGTATGGGCGCTGTTCGGGGTATCGAACCAGATGATGGCTTCCATCGGTCTTATCATCGGTGCTACGGTTATTATGAAGATTGCGGATAAGCGCTGGTATGCACTTACTTGTCTTGTGCCGCTCGCTTACTTGTTCGTAACCGTTAACTATGCGGGAATATGGATGATATCCAATGTGTACTTGAATCCAACTAATAAGGGCTACAGCATTCTGAATGCATCGTTGTCAATTATTATGATGGTGCTCGGAGTCATCATCCTCATCTCTGCAATCAAGAAGTGGACAGAGTTGTGGAACACGCCTCGAACGAAGCTAGATCCGGTAATGGCCTCCTAGACCACAGCACAACTACATGAATGAACTTCAAGGACAGTCGACTTGCTCGGCTGCCCTTGTTTTGTTTCCATCCATTCTCGTGTTTGTTCCCGTTCGGATCTCGTCAGCGTTCTGCTTCCTTAAGGAGGCGCATGACATCGATTTCTCCTAAACTACGAGAAGTAGTATTCCGGCTTCGCATCGGACTTGCCGATCGTCGCAGCAAGGTTTTGATTTCACCAGGCTTGAGACCAGGCTTCATGGCAAGCAGCAGAGCAATAGCGCCACTTACATGTGAGGTGGCCATTGAGGTGCCGCTCATTTCATGATATTTGCCCTTGATCCAAGCCGATACAATTTTATCGCCGGGTGCATAAATGTCGACGTAACGGCCGCGGTTGCTGAAGGAGGCAATTTTCCGAATTCGATCAGTAGCTCCAACCGAGATCGTCTGCAAGTAACGGGCGGGGTAATCAATAGACTTCCGCTTCGCATCATTGCCAGAGGAGGCGACAACGGTTACGCCAGCATTATAAGCGTTCGTGACAGCAGTGAGCAGCGACTTGCTGCGGGTCTTCATGCCGAAGCTCATATTAATGATATTCATACCATGGCGGACACACCAATCAATGCCTTGGATAATATCAGATACGAAGGCTGCTCCATTTTCATCGAATGCTTTAACGGGATGAATAATGGCGCGAGGAGCCACTCCGATAATGCCGTACATTTGATTGGCAGCGGCGATCGTACCTGCGATATGGGTGCCGTGGCCATTGTCGTCATGTGGGGGCAAACCGCGCTGGATCAGATTAATGCCGCGGGTGAGCGAGTGCCGAAGGTCAGGATGGTGGAAATCAGCCCCGGTATCAATGACACCAATATGAACACGATAACCGGTAGTCGTGCTCCAAGCTTGGGGTGCTTTGATGTGCTTAACCCCCCAAGGAATGCCGCGCTCCCAATTGACAGGACGCTGGGATACGGCGTGCATCGAGAGATGAATATCTTCTTCTACGATAACATCATAAGCGGTCGATAGCAGGGTGGAATCGAAGTCCGTTCTGGCCGGATATACCCAGCCATCAATGAGTGGAACCTTGCGAATATCAGCAAGCTCAGATCTGCTTGCTTCGAGTTCATGCAGCACCTCGGAGCATTGTTCATACTGTTCATGGGTGCGGAAGCGGATGAGCAGTTGTCGTTCGCAGGGCTTAGTGGTACTGAGCCCTTGAATAAGTAACTGGAGTAAGCCCGTAATATCCAATGTCGAGTCCCTCCCGACAGTTCCTTTGTAACGGTTGTTCAAAAAGCGTACATATGATAATCAAGTGAACCCGAACGAATGTGGATCGGTTGAAGCGTCTTTTTGAACAGACAATTTTACATATCGTATGCATCAGACCCCGGCGTGGACTGGGGTAGATGCCTTTTTTGCGAAAGATAGGCCTTCCACCGTGTCAAAAGACTTCCACGGACATAGTATGAAGAAGAGCCGACGAAGGGCTTAGCACACCCGATACGGGGCGTGAGCCTTCATCGGGTGCGGATACAGTCGAACGCGAAGGGATTCCCTTCGCGTTTCTATTTTTTGTCCGACTTGTGGCATTTCCTCGTCTATAGGAAGAAAACTTGCATTTTCACTTGAGATCGGGTTTACTTATGTGTGAACATGGATAAGTGAATGCAATTTGAACTTTTTAGAGAGAGAGGATGTGTCCGAATGAGCACACCGCTGGATTTGAAATTAGACCCTGAAAAAGTGCAAGAAATACCGATGGTGGATCTTGCCTTCATGGTACTGAAAGCTGCCAACACGCCTTTCTATTACCGCGATCTCATGAATGAAGTCGCTAAGCTGCGGGGTCTGAACGAAGAGCAAATTAACGATGTCATTGCGCAGTTATATACGGAAATTAACATTGACGGTCGTTTTGCTTGTGTTGGCCAGAACCTGTGGGGATTGAAGCGCTGGTATCCGGTTGACCGTTCTGAAGAGGCGATGACCGGGGGTGCACCTCGTCCACGCATCATTAACGATGACGACGATGATGATTACTCTGATGATGACGACAGCTTCAACAATGATGAAGAAGAAGACTTCGACTTCGTCGATGAAGATGGCGAAGAGGAAGAGGAGATCTTCGAGGATGAAGATTCTGATGTAGAAGATGATGTTGACATCGAAGAGGAAATCGATGAAGAAGATGCGGATCTGAATGAAGAAGAAAACGATGACTTCGAAGAAGAGGATGACCGGGAAGAGGATATGTAAGATCCTCTTCAGGATTTGATTTCGCATTTTAGAATGCCGCTTGCTTATTTTTCCTGTATATCCTAGCTGATCTGGGGTATGTTCAGGAGGGATACGTAAGCGGCATTTTCCATATAATCTGCCCCTGCGAAAAATCAACTCGATCTCCCTTGACACGAGAATGCCTACAGAGTAAACTAGCATATGGGCTTTGCATTTGCACGTAATTAAATAGAGTCATTTTCACATATGAAGAAAGTGCCCCGTGACACTACGGGAGTCACTTTTTTGTTTTTTTAGGATACGAATTGCAGTTTTTTATGGCTTTGTTGCCGATTGCAATTGGTACAATTTGATTCGTATAAAATAGCTCCCGTCCACTACGGAACACCATTTCCGGACATTTTAGACAGGAGCTTTTTTAATGACATTTTGCATCAATGAATATCGCATAAATGGGTTACGATAACATCATGAGATTATGGAACTCGCGTGTATCGAACCTGTTCTACAGACAAAGCCTCCCGAGAACATGTCTTGAATGCACTTGATCATAGGAGGGTTTCACCAGTGGCAAAGTATATTTTTGTAACGGGCGGCGTCGTTTCTTCTCTTGGTAAAGGGATTACGGCTGCATCCCTGGGCAGATTGCTGAAAAATCGGGGGCTCAAAGTAACGATCCAAAAATTTGATCCTTACATTAACGTTGACCCGGGCACAATGAGCCCTTATCAGCATGGCGAAGTATTCGTAACAGATGACGGAGCTGAGACAGACCTTGACTTGGGTCACTACGAGCGCTTCATCGACATCAACCTGTCGAAGAACAGCAACGTGACAACAGGTAAAGTGTATTCTACAGTTATTTCAAAGGAACGCCGCGGTGAATACCTTGGCGGAACTGTACAAGTTATTCCGCATATTACAAATGAAATCAAAGAACGCGTATTCCGTGCAGGTAAGGAATCCGGCTCTGATGTAGTTATTACCGAAATCGGTGGTACAGTCGGCGATATCGAGAGCTTGCCGTTCTTGGAAGCAATTCGTCAAATTAAGAGTGATGTAGGTCGTGACAACGTGATGTATATTCACGTTACCTTGATCCCTTACATCAAGGCTGCGGGCGAAGTGAAAACGAAGCCGACACAGCACAGTGTCAAAGAATTGCGCAGCATCGGTATTCAACCGAATATGCTCGTATGCCGTACAGAACATGAGCTTGCAGAGGATATGAAGCGCAAGATTTCCTTGTTCTGCGACATTGATGCGAACGCGGTTGTAGAATGCCGTGACGCTTCCACGTTATATGAAGTACCATTGATGCTTCATGAGCAAGGCATGGATGATTTCGTCGTCAATCACTTGAAGCTTCAAACACCAGAACCAGATATGGTGGAGTGGACAAAGCTTGTTAACCGTGTGAAGCAGCTTCAAGGACAAGTTGAGATTGCAATCGTTGGTAAGTATGTTGCTCTTCATGATGCATACTTGTCTATCGTAGAAGCATTGGCTCACGCAGGTATTGATGCAAATACAGAAGTCAATATCCGTTGGGTGAATGCAGAAGAGATTACAGAAGAAAACGTAGATGCAGAGTTGTCGGGTGTACACGGTATCTTGGTACCAGGTGGATTTGGCGATCGTGGTATCGAAGGAAAAGTAACAGCGATCCGCTATGCGCGTGAACAACAAATTCCGTTCTTCGGTATTTGCCTTGGTATGCAAGTTGCGGTTATTGAATATGCACGCTCTATCGCAGCATTGAATGGCGCGAACAGCTCCGAAATCAACCCAGCAACAGAATATCCGGTTATCGATCTGCTTCCAGAGCAGAAGGATATTGAAGATTTGGGCGGCACAATGCGTCTTGGCCTGTACCCTTGCAAGCTGCAAGAGGGATCACTCGCTATGTCTTGCTACAATGATGAGCTGGTGTACGAGCGTCACCGCCATCGCTATGAATTCAACAATGAATATCGTGAAGTAATTGAAGGTGCTGGATTGAAGATTAGCGGTACGTCCCCAGACGGCCGACTAGTGGAAATTGTCGAGCTTCCAAGCCATCCATGGTTCTTGGCTGTTCAGTTCCATCCAGAGTTTATCTCTCGTCCGAACCGTCCGCAGCCATTATTCCGTGAATTCGTCAAAGCGGCAATGAAGCACCGTGGATAATAACGCATAAAATATATGAAGCGAAGGCTTTCCTAATTGGAGAGTCTTCGCTTTTTTTGCTTTTATGTGGGAGTTGTGATGTTTTTCCTGAAAGAAGAAGGATTTTATTGTAAAGAAGCGAATATGTACAGTACATGTGGAGTGGTAAAATAAGCATGCAGTGTGAGAGATTAACTCATTCGAACTAGAGGATGCTGCACACTCGCTCGTGAGACGCGGTGGGAGGGGTACCAGTTGAGTAATAAGAAAGTATTGATTGTCGATGATCAGAATGGTATTCGGGTTCTTCTCATGGAAGTGTTCAGTAGCGAAGGATATACGACCTATCAAGCTTCCAATGGCAAGATGGCGCTTGAGATCGTAAGAGAGGAGTCGCCGGATATTGTCCTGTTGGACATGAAGATACCGGGCATGGATGGGTTGGAAATTTTGAAGCAGATCAAGTTGATGAAGCCGCATATGAATGTGATTATGATGACCGCTTACGGCGAGTTGGATATGATTAAGGAAGCTACGGACCTCGGAGCATTGATGCACTTTACGAAGCCTTTCGACATCGATGAGATGAGGGTTGCGGTCAATATGACATTAGAGCAGGGACAGCCGAATAATCAGATGACTATGCCTTCTTAGAAGTGGCGTACGAACGATAAACAAGAAACATGCCGGGGGATGCCCTGGCCTTCTTCAATGTTATCCGAGCAAGGTCGGAGGAAGGCCTTCAATTATTGCTATGTGGTACGAAGAACGAAGAATTGGACATGCCTCTAGTGGAGGGCGCTCAATAGAGACCCCATTAGGGGCTTTCCTCGTTTCTCGTGTTGTCTAATTCTGCCTATACTTGCTAAGCAAAATAACATCAGTAAGACAATAATGGATCATACCGAGGTGTTAATGATGATACGTGTGGCAGTTTGTAGTTATTGGCATGTTCATGCAGAAGAGTATACAGATTTCATCCTTCATCATCCAGATACAGAGCTAGTTGGAATATGGGATGAAGATGCCAAGCGCGGAGAGCGCTATGCAGGACGTTATCATGTGCCTTATTATCCGATCTTGGATGACATGCTGCTGAGAGAGGATATTGATGCGATTGTCGTAGTAGCGCCGACTTCCCTCCACGAGGATATTATGGTGAAGGCAGCGGAAGCTGGCAAGCACATCTTCACTGAGAAAGTATTAGCGCTTACGTCAGCTGAAGCGGAACGCATCGTGAATGCTGTGGAAGCCAATGGTGTTGTGCTGAATGTTGCTCTTCGGAAGCTGTATGAGCGCGATATTGTTACGCTGCGTCGGATAGTAGAAGAGGGTTCTATAGGCGATGTATCGCTTGTCCGTGTGCGTATGGCGCATAATGGAGCACTGGCAGGATGGCTGCCAGAGCATTTCTACAACCGGGCGGAATGCGGCGGTGGGGCAATGATTGATCTTGGCTGTCATCCGATGTACATTACCCGTGCACTGTTGGGAATGCCTGAGACCGTAACTGCGTCGTATGGCTATGTTACGGGTAAAGAAGTAGAGGATAACGCAGTTGCGCTGCTCCAATATACTGGAGGTGCCATTGGAATTGCTGAAACAGGGTTTGTTACCGGTCAATCCCCGTTCATGATTGAGATTCATGGTGCAAGAGGAAGCATTATGTACGGAATGCCGGATGAGCAAATACGCATTCGACTGAATGAGGGGGATGGTGAATGGAACATCGTTCCATTTGATGAACCGATCCCGAATATGTTTGAGCAATGGGTCGGTCATGTGCAGTGCAGAGAAGTGAGCATGGACAACGTAAAAATGGCGCTGGACCTGACAAAATTGATGGAAGCGGCCAATGAGGCAGCGGTTTCGGGGAAAGCGGTTGCCGTAAACGTAATGTAGCTGTTTTGTCAAGAGGTTGTTTACTTTTTCACGCTCAATTGTGATATAATAACACCGTATAAGATGTCGGCTATAATCTAGATAGACAGACGACGAACAACTTCCTAGGAGGATGGAGACCATGCCATTAGTTTCGATGAACGAGTTCTTGCCTAAAGCAAAAGAAAACAAATTTGCAGTAGGTCAGTTCAACATCAATAACTTGGAATTCACACAAGCAATTACAGAAGCGGCGATGGAAGAAAACGCACCAATTATCTTTGGTGTATCCGAAGGCGCTTTGCGTTACATGGGAATGGAGTACACAGTAGCAATGGCTGAGGCAGCTGCTAAGAAATCCGGCTTGCCAATCGCTTTGCACCTTGACCATGGTAGCACATTTGAAGTAGCTATGGCTTGTATTCGTGCCGGATTCTCTTCCGTTATGTTCGATGGTTCCCACCATGCATACGAAGACAACATCCGTTTGACTAAAGAAGTCGTTAAAGCAGCTCATGCTATGGGCGTATCCGTTGAAGGTGAATTGGGTACAATCGGCGGTGTTGAAGACGATCTTCACGTAGACGAAGATGCAGCTCAATTGGCTAACCCAGAAGAAGCAATCCGCTTCTACGAAGAAACTGGCGTAGATGCACTTGCAATCGCTGTTGGTACTGCTCACGGCATGTACAAAGGCGAGCCTAAACTTCACTACGATATCATTGAAGCAGTAGCTTCCAAAATCCCAGTTCCAGTCGTATTGCACGGCGGTTCCGGTGTACCTGACGAATCCATCCGCAAGGCGATCGCAGCAGGTGCAGGTAAAATCAACGTGAACACAGAAAACCAAGTTGCTTGCACAGCGGCTATCCGCGAAGCATTGGCTAAAGATGCGAACGTTATCGACCCTCGCAAATACTTGACGCCAGCACGCAATGCAATGGTTGAAGTTGTTCGCAACAAAATCCGCTTGTTCGGATCCAACAACCAAGCATAATCGATACTCATATTTATGTTTACGAATGCGGGAAAAGCACCGGTTCGCCGGTGTTCTTCCCTTTTTTGCGATTATTTAGCGTTATGATGAATGAACATGAATCCAATAAAGCATATGGGCGAGCCGAACCTGTGATAGGTGCGGCATGGGGGGAACTTAGCTTGTGATGGAAAAGTTAATGATTTGCGGTGGGCGGCCGCTGCGTGGCACTGTGCAGATCAGCGGTGCGAAGAACAGTGCAGTCGCACTCATTCCTGCGGCGATTTTAGCAGAGAGTGAAGTAGTGCTCGATAACTTGCCGGCATTAAGTGATGTTGCAACCTATACGGAGATTATTACCGAACTCGGTGGAGAGGCAAGCTGGGAAGGTTCTGCCTTGCGAATTGATCCATCTAGCATGATTTCGATGCCGATGTATAACGGACCTGTGAAGAAATTGCGGGCCTCTTATTATTTAATGGGCGCCTTGCTCGGCCGCTTTGGCGAAGCGACAATAGGCATGCCTGGAGGATGCAACTTTGAACCCCGTCCGATAGATCAGCATATTAAAGGATTCGAAGCATTGGGTGCTACGGTAACCAATGAACATGGAGCGATCCATATTTCGGCGCGTGAATTGCGCGGCGCAAAAATCTACCTCGATGTGGTTAGTGTAGGAGCAACCATTAATATTATGCTTGCGGCTTCCCGAGCCAAAGGCATCACCATTATCGAAAATGCGGCCAAAGAGCCTGAAATTATAGATGTGGCGACCCTGCTCAATGCAATGGGTGCCAAAATCAAGGGTGCTGGTACAGAATCGATTCGTATTGAAGGTGTAGAAGGGCTGCATGGCTGCCGTCATTCTATCATTCCGGATCGCATTCAAGCAGGAACCTATATGATCGCTGCTGCTGCAACGCGCGGCGATATTCTCATCGACAATATTATCCCTAAGCACTTGGAAGCACTTACGGCGAAGCTGGAGGAAATGGGTGTGCAAGTCGTAGAAGGGGACGAGTCCCTTCGCGTGCTTGGCCAGCCTGACTACGAGTCTATCGATGTAAAGGCGCTTGTATATCCAGGATTCGCAACCGATCTTCAATCACCGATGATAAGCTTGCTCACGCAAGCAACTGGTGTAAGTATGCTGTCCGATCTCGTATATAGCAATCGATTTAAGAATGTGCCTGAGCTGCTTCGCATGGGAGCCAAAATCCGTGTAGAAGGTCGCTCTGCTGTCATTGAAGGAACCAAGTTGCATGCCGCGAAAGTGAAAGCAGCGGATTTGCGTGCGGGAGCATCGCTTGTCATTGCAGGACTAACAGTAGCGGATGGCATTACTGAAATCTCCGGCGTAGAGTATATTGACCGTGGCTATGACAACCTAGTCACAAATTTGCGAAATTTAGGCGCTGATGTTTGGCGTCAGACGGAATAATTCGACGGTAATAGGGTAAAAATAGGATAATGATCATTTCGCGATCGTCAGTTAAGGTGTGGCGATGATCCCCATGATGCGCCCTGCTCATGTGGCTGTGCGGAATTTCATCTAGTATTCGTCGTTTGTGTATTGGACTGTGTCCGAAAGAGAGTGGAAGTGGAGCATTCTCTTTCGGATACAGAAGAAAATGCAACTTTTTGGCAGGATTGAACGTACGAAGATTATTTCCCTTTCTATTCCTTGGAGAGGCTGCAGCGTTTAGCACCATCACTTCCATAAGTGCTTCGCTTCAACGGCTATCTTTTACCCAGACCGAATGGTTCCCATCTGTTATCTGTCCACCATCTCATTGTATCAACCAGCCTTCATATCTCATGTTGACACGCCGCTGCGTTTATACGTAACGATTTCACAATGGACTTATCCTTCTGACATCATTTGTATTTATCAACAGAATAGGAGTTGTATTCATGGATTTACAAATTTCCGATTTGGAAACGAAGAAGCTGACCGAGCTATATAAACTAGCAAAACAATTTCAGATTCCTGGCTATGGTCAAATGAAGAAAAAAGAATTAATATTTGCTATCTTGCGCGCGCAGGCGGAACAAGGCGGCTTCATGTTTATGGAGGGAGTATTGGACATCCTTCCAGAGGGCTTCGGCTTCTTGCGTCCTATTAACTATTTGCCTAGCTCGGAAGATATTTATATCTCTCAATCTCAGATTCGCAGATTTGATTTGCGTACTGGTGATCTTGTATCGGGAAAATGCCGTCCGCCAAAAGAGAACGAACGCTATTTCGGATTGCTTCAGATTAACGCCGTCAATGGTGAGAATCCGGATGAAGCAGCTCAACGCTTGCACTTCCCGGCCCTGACGCCGCTATATCCAGAGAAGAAACTTGTGCTTGAGATGGCTTCCAACAAAGTGTCCACACGCATTATGGACATGCTCGCACCTGTTGGTCTTGGACAACGCGGGCTAATCGTCGCCCCTCCTAAGGCAGGTAAGACATTGCTTCTGAAGGAGATTGCAAATAGCATCTCGACCAACCATCCTGAGATTGAACTGTTCGTTCTGCTTATTGATGAGCGTCCGGAAGAAGTGACGGATATGCAGCGTTCTGTAAAAGGTGAGGTTGTAGCATCCACATTTGATGAAGTGCCTGAGAACCACATCAAGGTAACAGAACTTGTTCTGGAGCGTGCACTGCGTCTCGTGGAACATAAGAAGGATGTTGTTATCCTGCTTGACAGTATTACGCGCTTGGCGCGAGCATACAACCTCGTGGTTCCGCCGTCTGGCCGTACGTTGTCTGGTGGTATTGATCCAGCTTCCTTCCATCGTCCAAAGCGCTTCTTCGGTTCTGCCCGCAACATTGAAGAGGGTGGAAGCTTGACGATCTTGGCAACGGCACTCGTTGAGACAGGATCACGTATGGATGACATCATTTATGAAGAATTTAAAGGTACGGGTAATATGGAGCTTCATTTGGATCGTAAGCTGGCTGAACGCCGTATCTTCCCGGCTATCGATATTCGTCGCTCGGGTACACGTCGCGAGGAAATGCTGTTGTCGAAGGAAGAGCTTGATAAGCTGTGGGCAATTCGAAAGAACATGAACGAGTCTCCGGAATTCGTGGATCAATTCTTGAAGAAGATGCGTGATTCGAAGACGAACGAAGAGTTCCTTGCAGCACTTGATACGAGCGGAACACCAACCCCGCCTCCGCGCAGAACACGCAGCAGCTCTGTGAGCTCCTAAGCGCTCGTTCGCTGTTATGGCGGACAAGAATATGGTTATAACATGAGATTGCGAACTAGATGCAAACATGCTATAATCCATTCATGTGTTTTTATATACTCTGGGCACGCAAAGGGCTCAGGGCGGAAAGAGGTGAATTCGAGTGAAAGAAGCAATTCAACCGAAATACTTCATTACGACTGTAACTTGCGCATGCGGCAACTCTTTCGAAACAGGTTCCGTTAAAGAGAACTTGAAGGTAGAGGTTTGCTCCGCTTGCCATCCATTCTTCACAGGTAAGCAGAAGTTCTTGGATGCTGGTGGTCGTGTGGATCGATTCAAAAAGAAATACGGTATCTAATACGTCTATTTACGATATGGACTCCCTTGCTGGCAACAGCCAAGGGAGTTCATTTTTTTTTTTTTTTTGTTTTTTTTGTTTTTTTTGTATATTTTTATCCTCCCTGTCTTGATGCTTGCTGTCCGGAACTCGATTTCGCACAAAATGTCAAAACAATGGGGGAGGAAATACGATACGATAAAATGGAACGGGGATTTCCGAGGCATGTGCTGGCATTGCCTCAAGATGACTTGGGAGGGCTGGCAATGTGGCTGGAGCACGAGAAATGGATCAAAGAAGCAATAGCCTACATAGAACTGCATATTACAGAGGCCGTGGATGCAGCAGACATAGCTGAACATTGCACGGTCTCCCGTTTTCACTTTAATCGTGTGTTTCAGCGGCATGTGGGTGTCAGTGTGGGGACATTGTTACGGGAGCGCAGATTGGCAAGGGCTGCGGTGGAGCTGTTGTCAACGGACAAGCGCATACTGGACATCGCATTAGAATATCAATTTTCTGGGCAAGACAGCTTCACTCGTGCTTTTAAGCAACGGTATGGCATGACACCGCATGTATACCGCCAAGGTTTCCGATGCTTTTACACGCCAGAGGGGGATCATCGAATGGATGAGAACAATCAATCTGAGAATACCGGATATGGGATGATGCAGTCTGCTCCACAGGGATGGATCATAACAGGTGTGTATCCGCACCAATATAGCGTTACTCTTGATCACGTTCATGTATATCGCGGGAGGTCGTCAGGTACGATTCAAGGAAAAGTGGATGCGGATCCACGAGGATTTGGCACGTTGATGCAAATGTTCAAGGCTGAGAATTATGTGGGACAGCGCCTTCGTTTATCAGCGTTTCTGAAGACGGACGACGTGCAGGGATGGGCAGGCATGTGGATGCGGATTGACGGGAAGGATGAAGTGCCTATTAACTTCGACAACATGGACAATCGTCCGATTAGCGGTACGACCGAATGGAGGCCCTATGAAGTTGTACTTGACATTGCACCTCATGCGGAGGCGATTGCATTTGGCGTGCTATTAAGCGGTCCGGGTCAAGTCTGGGTGGATGGATTTCGCTTGGATATTGTTGATGAATCTGTACCTACTACGGGTGGACCAGCGGTGAATGATACAATGCCCAAAGAACCGGTGAATTTGGACTTTGAATTGGGGCCACAGTAGAAGGAGCGGAGCGTGAACGGCATGATCGAAAGGTTGTTTGAGCTTAGTTTGGGATTTATATGGCACATCATCAAGGGTGAGCTGCCCTTGTCCATTGTCGGAAGCACGCTTTTCTTGGGGGTTCTATTTGTTGCGGCAGGAGCGTGGAGTGAACGGCGCAAGCATGCGCGATCGGAACAATTTGGGCATCGTTTGCAAAGAGGAACGGGTACGTTGTTCAAAGACGCATTCATTGTGATGGTTGCTACTTTCTTCGTTGTTGGGGTTGAATACGGTATTTTTCGCTTGGCTGCAAGGGCCCTTCCTGCTTGGGGGTGGCCAGTTCTGCCGGATGGTAATGTTGTACTGGCATGGCTCAGTCTCGCTGTCACAAGTTTCGCATTAGTAGGGGTTATCATTTTGGAGCTCATCTGGGCGGCTAAGACTGTGTCCCTTGCTTCATTCTGGGTCATTTATGTACTGGTATATGCGGTGTTATCAGCTTGTGGACTGCAATGGCTGTATCCGGTATCAGGTGCTACGCCGTGGATTTATTTAGGATCTGGACTTATGAGTTCATTGCTTTGTGTGCTGTTGAAGTATTTGCAACAAATGGAAGAAGATGCGGATGGCAGTAAGGAAGAAGCAGATGCCATATCTGTTAACAAATGACGTCAGTTGCACTTTTGCAGCAAATCGTCTATACTAAGTTATGCCGTGCTAGACGGGGAGGTAGCGGTGCCCTGTAACTCGCAATCCGCTGTAGCGAGGTTGAATTCCTGTTAGAGGTTTTGTCGATGTGGGGTTTGGCGTTTACACTCGGTGTTGACGGCTGGGTCCTCCGCAATGGGTGCCTATGAACTTGGTCAGGTCCGGAAGGAAGCAGCCATAAGTAGGAGAGCTCATGTGCCGGAGGGAAGCCTGGCCTGAGTCGTAGTGTAGAAGTGCCGCTCGGATCGCAATTATCAATAACAGGTGCACGGTTCATATAGTGCATACGAGGACACCGGGATAACCGGTGTTTTTTTGTTTCAACTAATATGAATACATGTTCATATTATATATACAGCAGGAAAAATATTGCCTGATGGCGAAGTTTAGAGTGAACAGCAAGTGAGCGGATATCTCATTTTCGTTTCTGCAAAAAGAGGTGAGTGTATGATCGATTCAAGCATGCCGTTACACGGCGCTCTGTCGCAGAATTCTATGTCTGATTCCTGCAATGAAGGAGCAAATGTACAGGCGGCGGATACGGAACTAACGCTGCTGCAGCAATTTGCCGGTGCTTTTATTCAGGATGTGAATTTAGGGATCATGCTGCTGAATAATCAGTTCACATTGGTAGACATCAGTGATATGGCGTGCATAGTGATGGGATGGGAGAGAGAGAAGGCGCTCGGGAGACGGGTCAATGAGCTGTTTGGTGACATGCCTACAGAGCATCATCTCGTACAACGTTCTCTGCTTGAAGGTGTGAGTGTGCGGAATCATGCTGTCTCTTGGTGCAATGGTGTGGATCGATATGAGCTTCTTATGGATTCGAATGTCATGCGTGATGAACAGCAGCAGATCGTAGGTGCTTATGTGCTATTCAAGGATGTGTCAAATTTGCGCTCGTTGGAGGAGCAGGTACAGCGAAGCGACCGTCTGGCGATGATTGGACAGATTGCCGCAGGAACAGCTCATGAAATTCGTAATCCCTTGACCTCTATTAAGGGGTTTCTGCAAATGTTCAAGAAGACGCTGCGTGACAAGGGGATGGCGAAGGAAGTCCATTACACCGAGATCATGCTGACCGAAATCAACCGAATCAATGAGTTGGTTGGGGAGTTTCTACTCTTAAGCAAGCCGAAGCATGTCACGATTGAGCGTGTGAATGTATATCAGGTGATGAATGATATTTTGCCGATTATTCGGAGTGAAGCAGTGCTGCACGGCGTACATGTTCGATACGAGGCGGGAGAGACTGTGCCGAACGTGGTTGCCGATCGCGAGCTGCTGAAGCAAGTGTTCATCAACATCGCCAAAAATGGTATTGAGGCGATGGTGGAGGGTGGCACACTTACGGTAAGTGTGAAGCGGGATAGTGTGGAGCAGCGTGTGTTGATTGATATCCATGATACGGGGCCGGGAATTCCTGCGTTCCTCGTCGATAAGATATTCGATCCCTTCTTCACCACGAAGCAGAATGGGACAGGGCTTGGATTATCGGTATGCCAACGGATTATCCATGATTTGGGCGGCACGATACGCGTTTCATCCAAGGGGTTTGGCACGACATTCACGCTCGCTGTCCCTTATCAGGGTTCATAGCAGCAGTGACGGACGCCTCTCTTTTCCAAAGAGAGGGAATGGCTGTTTTTTTAGAGGTTATGATATAGTATAATAAGTAAAAACGTTTTCGAGGTTGCATCATGGCTCATATCGCATTGTATCGCGCATGGAGACCACAGTCATTTCAAGACATGGTCGGACAACAGCATATTATTCAAACGCTGCAAAATTCGCTGCGGGAGCAGCGTTTTTCGCATGCATATTTGTTCAGCGGTCCGAGAGGAACCGGGAAGACAAGTGCGGCGAAAATATTGGCGAAGGCTGTCAACTGCGAACAAGGGCCAGGCCCGGAGCCTTGCAACGCTTGTGAAGCGTGTCGGCGCATAACAGCTGGCGCGGTGATGGATGTAGTGGAAATCGATGCTGCATCGAATCGCGGCGTAGAGGAAATTCGCGATCTTCGCGAAAAGGTGAAGTATGCGCCAACGGAAGTTCGCTACAAAGTGTACATCATTGACGAAGTACACATGTTGACGACAGAAGCTTTTAACGCCTTGTTGAAGACGTTAGAAGAGCCGCCAGCGCATGTGATGTTCATCTTGGCGACAACGGAGCCGCATCGACTTCCGGCCACGATTATTTCGCGTTGCCAGCGATTTGACTTTCGTCGAGTTTCACTTGCTGAGCAAGTACAGCGCTTGGCTCAGGTGTGCGAAGACGAGAGCATCCAGGCAGATCATGACAGTTTGACTTATATTGCGAAGCTGTCTGATGGCGGGATGCGTGATGCGATCAGCTTGCTGGATCAAGCTGCCTCCTTTACTAATGGAGCCATTACCTATCAACAGGTATTGGACATTACAGGAGGTATGCCCGAAGAGAGGTTCGCAGAGCTTGCCCGAGCAGTACAGGCGGGTGATGTAGGTTCTGTCCTTTCGGTGGTTGAGCAGTTGATGCAGGAAGGCAAGAGTGCGGATAAGTGCATGGAAAGCCTGTTGTACTTTTTCCGAGATCTGCTTATGATGAAGATGGTGCCGAGCGGGGATGCGCTAACGGACCGGTTGACTCGCGTAGAGTCTTTCCGTGAAATGGCGGAGGGATTCACAGAGAGTCGTCTATTTCATATCATTGATACGCTGAATCGATACCAGACGGATATGAAGTATGCTGTGCAGCCGCAGACTTTATTCGAAGTCGCGCTGCTTCAATTGGCAGCTTCAGGGCAGCGTCCATTGAATCATTCTATGGACACTGGTGATTCCGTTAAGGGAGATGTTCGGCTGGATGGAATGGAACATTCATCCTCCCTGCAACATTTGCGTCAACAGATTACGTCCTTAGAGACGAAGGTTGAACAGCTGATGAAGTCAGGTGGAGGCCGTCAGGAACAGGTAGCGCATGAGCGTACGCCTGCTGCGATTCGCCCATCTGGACACGTATCCAAGTTCTCTAAGCAGCCACCGCAGTTCACACGGTACCTTGCGAATCATAACAGCACCGAATTCAATCGCATTCGGGGCACTTGGGGACAAGTGCTTCAGCGAGTGAAGGAAGCCGGTGTTACCATCCATGCTTGGCTGGTTAATGGTGAACCTGTATCATGTCTAGAGGATCGAATTCTTATCGGTTTCAAAAATTCGATTCATCGTGATACGACAGAGAAGCCGACTAACAAGCAGGTGATCGAGCAAGTGCTATCCGACACCTTCGGCAAGCCATACCAGATGGACACGATGATGCTCAAGGACTGGGAAGCCGCAGCGGCCCGGACCGAAGACAAGGAAGAGCAGGAGTTCCAACTGGAGCCAGAGGGCCAAGAAGGCCGCAATAATTCTCAAGAACCATGGATTGACGAGGCTATCCAGCTATTTGGAGAAGATCTCGTTGTCATAAAAGAGTAACTTTTATCAAATGGAGAAAAAAGGAGATTCACGGCGATGAACAATATGAACCAAATGATGAAGCAAGTTAAAAAAATGCAAGAGCAAATGTTGAAAGCTCAAGAAGAATTGGCTGAAAAGAAAGCAACTGGTACATCTGGCGGCGGAGCTGTTACTGTAGAGGTTAACGGCCACAAAAAACTACTTAGCATCTCCATCAAACCAGAAGTAGTGGATGCAGAAGATATCGAAATGCTTCAAGACCTTGTTATCACTGCAGTTAACGATGCGTTGACTAAAGCAGAAGACATGGCAAATGACGACATGTCCAAATTCACAGGCGGAATGAAAATTCCTGGCTTGTTCTAATGTAGAGAAACACGAATGTGAGGCATATACCGATTCTGGTATATGCCGTTTCTACCATTTAGGGGACATTTTTTGATGTGAGACGATGTTGAGTTCGTTGATTAAGCTATCGTAAAGGAGAGCCCGCATTGTATTATCCAGAACCGATCGCCAAGTTGATCGAGGCATTTACACATTTGCCCGGTATTGGGCCGAAGACAGCGGCTCGTCTTGCGTTCCATGTACTCCGCATGCAGGAAGATGACGTTATTGATTTTGCAAAGGCGCTCGTTAATGTGAAGCGGAACCTGCACTACTGCTCTGTGTGCTGCAATATTACAGATATTGATCCTTGCCGTATCTGCTCGGATAAGACACGTGACGCCTCAGTAATGTGTGTTGTTCAGGAAACGAAGGATTTGGTTGCGATGGAGCGTACGAAAGAGTTCATGGGTTATTACCATGTGCTACAGGGCGCGATATCACCAATGGAAGGCGTAGGCCCAGAGGATATACGTCTTGCTGAGCTGCTTAAGCGTTTGAGTGATGAGCGGGTCAAAGAATTGATTTTGGCTACGAATCCAAATATTGAAGGGGAAGCAACAGCGATGTATATTTCGCGGCTTGTGAAGCCGTTCGGCATTCGTGTAACGAGAATTGCTCATGGACTTCCTGTGGGTGGTGACCTGGAATACGCCGATGAGGTGACCTTGTCTAAGGCGTTAGAAGGCCGGAGGGATGTTCTGTAATGGTGGAGCTCCATCGTGAGCAGGCCTGAAATGTTGTTTCTTCATGATTTGATATAGAAGCTCTCGAATATCGAGGGCTTTTTTTGTTATCTATAAGAGGAATGATTGATATCCTGTTCATTAGAGTGCTGTCTCGCATGGTCGAAGCAGCTCATAAAGAGGTTCTAGTCTTGTCCCGACGTTCATATTCATGACTAAAGTGAATGTGGGGAGGGGAACTCATGTGGAAACGTATGAAGAACTGGTTCATGCGAAATAGGGACAAGCGTGAGTATGGGTTAATGTTGTCTGAGCAGCAGCTTCTTATGAGGGATATCCGTAATGCGGTTGCGGAGTGGAGAATGGCTTGTGTGCGATTTGAGCATGCACTAGGTACAGATGAGGTGGATTATGCGATTTCGACGCTTGAGGCAGCTGAGAAGCGGATTGCCATGCTGATGAAGAGAGCCAAGCGCGCAGGGATGCATGCATTGCGGTTAGGGGAGGTATTATAGTGACGAAAATGCTGTTGGTTGGTCTGCTCCTTGTGTCCATTGCTGGATTGTTCATTGTGCTATTTCGTCAGCGGCTGGCATGGCGTGGTATCATAACCTTTCTTCTTCATGGAGTTAGCGCATTTGCGCTGTTGTACATCGTGAATTCGACGGGGTGGATAGCGGGAATCCATGTACCTATCAACCCTGCCACATTAACAGGAGTGGGGCTTCTGGGTATCCCGGGACTCGCGCTTATTGTTTCCCTTAAAATGGTAGGTATTTAGTGGTTGACGCACCCCTTGCCTTTATGATAAATTAATCAATGTCGCTTCGGACATGAGTTAACAAACTTAAAACAAAAAACAATCTCGAAAAGAGATTGAAAAAAAGTTTTAAAAAAGTGTTGACAAGAAATGAACGAAATGATAAGATATAAAAGTCGCC
>NZ_MAIS01000172.1:0-3795 GCF_001680695.1 Paenibacillus sp. KS1
CGATAGAACCTACCAAACCTTTTGTTTCAACCAAACCAAGAGCTTCCGATCTCATGTTCATTTCCTCCTAACGATTTTTTATGATTTCGACAACAGACGCCGATGTCAGATCCATCGCGTTGGCCTCTTCGACGTCGATATGACAGTCGAGAGCGGCGTCACTGCTAACTCTGATTGCGACCTGATTGTACCCTCCGCCCCGGAGACCATCAAATTGAATGCTGACCATTTCTCCGTCGGTTACGCCGAAGAAAAGGGCATCATCAGGTGTCATATGAATGTGGCGCTGTGCAACCATCAAGCCGCAGGTAATATATACGCTTCCCTTGGAACCGACCAATGTGACGCCAGGTGTGCCTTCAAGCTCCCCGGATAAGCACACTGGAGCTTTCACGCCCAGCTTAAAGCAGTCTCCCCGCATAATTTCTACCTGAGTCTGTTTCCGCACTGGACCGAGAACCCTCACTTTTTCAATCGCACCCTTGGGACCACAAACCGTAACAGTCTCATTACACGCATACTGTCCAGGTTGGGACAAATCACGCATTTTGGATAGCGTATATCCGGATCCGAAGAGCGTCTCCACATCAGCCTGAGAAAGATGCACATGGCGATTCGAAATCCCTAAAGGGATGGAGCGCCGCTCCTCCCCCGCCTTGCCAGCACCGGATACCACCTCCATTAACAATGAAAGTACTTGGTCATAGCTCCCCACTAGCAGTCACCGCTTTTCTGCAAAATAGACATCAGCTCATCGACCAGATTCAACAGCATTGCATCCTCCTGTTGCTTCGGCTGTTGCGGAGAGGGAGCAGAATAAGGGCTTTGTGCTGTGCAGTCCTTAATGCCATAAGCCACACGCTTGATATTAATCAAGTGCTGTGGCCCCACATTATCTGAAGTGGCGCTGCCCCCCCAGGTACCACATCCCAAAGTGAAGGCCGGTGCAAGCCCGGTGCTTGCACCCACGCCGCCCTGAGTGGAGCCCGTATTCACTAAAATACGAAATACAGGTTTTTGCGCAAATTCCATGACCATATCGTGATTCTGTGTATGGATGGAAAAGCTATGGCCTATTCCTCCATTACGCAGCAATCCAACACTTAGATCGCAAGCCTCACGCCAGTCCTGTACGGTGTAAAACGCCAATACCGTAGTAAGCTTTTCATAGGACAGCGGGAATTTTTCTCCCACGCCCTGCTGTTCACCTAACAGCACCTTGACCCCTGCAGGAATTTGAATACCGGCCGCTTCCGCGATCACCTGAGGTGAACGTCCCACCAGTCTTGAATTCATGGCATGGCCTTTTACAAACAGCTTTGCCGCGACTTTAGCAGTTTCCTCCTGATTCATAAAGTAACCGCCCTGACGCTCAAACTCCGCGATCACCTGAGAACGAATGCATTCCTCCACGATAACAGCCTGTTCAGATGCGCAGATTGTTCCGTAATCGAAGGTTTTGCTGGCAATGATATTAGCTACTGCTTTTGGAATATCAGCGGTGCGCTCAATATAGGCCGGTACATTACCCGGTCCCACACCCAGCGCCGGTTTACCCGCGCTATAGGCAGATTTCACCATCGCCGAGCCGCCTGTGGCGATAATCATGGCGATTTCCTCACACTTCATCAGTTCCTGTGTCGCCGGCATAGAAGGCATGGCAACGCAGCCAATGATTCCTTCGGGAGCCCCTGCCTCAACAGCGGCTGCATGCATGAGTTCGGCGGCCCGCATAATGGATTTCTTTGCCGATGGATGCGGCGAAAAGATGATTCCATTACGAGCCTTTATCGCAATAATCGATTTGAAAATCGTAGTGGATGTCGGATTTGTTGATGGAATAATACCCATGAGCAGTCCGACAGGCTCGGCAATCTCTATTAATTGATTTGTCTTGTCCTCGCGGATAACCCCAATCGTTTTTGTATCCCGAATGGATTCATACAGCTCCGTGGAAGCCAGACGGTTTTTGAAGATCTTATCCTCAATCTTGCCAAATCCGGTTTCCTCCACTGCTAGCGCAGCCAGTTCGGCGGCGTTAACCTCCGCTATCCGCACCATGTTTTGTACAATTCTGTCAATCTGTTCAGCATCGTACCCGGCAAGGATATCGGCGGCTGCTTTTCCTGTACGAGCCAAGTCCCGCGTTTCCTGAATCGATTGCAAATCATAATCATAATTTTCCAAGTGAAACATCCTCCTCTCGCTTACTGTTTACTGTTGATAATAATGGCGGAACCGCTTGAGCAGTTTCACCTTGTTTGCCTTGGAAATCGTCGTCCTGCTCATCCCATACGCAGGGCCGTACTCTCTGGCCAGTCCGCGCAGCTTCACGGCTGTCATCGTTTCCAGCAGCTCCATTGCTTTGTCAAGCCCTGCTTCCTTTACCTGCACGTCAATCTGGTGTTTGAATGGATTGTCCAGCACTGCCTGCTCCCCATCTACCAGATCTTGATTGTCTGTTTCTGGACTGACGTCTTTAGACGCAAGAGCCTGAGCGGGATCGGCTGTTAGTACAGGGAAGTCTTCTTTGCCACCGCTATTGATTGAGACATCGTGCGCCGCTTCCAGTGGAACTTTAGGAGCCGTGTCTAGTGGAATATTGGGCGCATCGCCCAGTTGAACATCAGACGCTGTGTAACGTTTCGAGGTCTGCTCTGGCGTTTGCTCAGGCAGTTGCTTTGGAAACTGTTCCGCCGCCTGAGTATGCTGTACTGGCAGCGCCAGCTCGTCCTTCTCCTTGGTAAAATTCGAAACGCTGCGCCGGCCGATGATGCTCGCTATGTCGTTGTGGGGTCTTGGAATAACATGTCGGCTGATAAGCACATCACTGCCCAATTGTTGCGCCGCGGAGGCACCCGCCTCCACGGATGCTTGAACAGCGCCAACATCGCCGGTTACCGCGATGGTCACTAGCCCGCCACCCACATTGCACTTTTCTATCAGTTCTACCTGAGCTGATTTGAGCATGATGTCCAGACATTCAATCGCCGGAAGAAGTCCCCGCGTTTCAATTAATCCAAGCGCCTGCATGCTATCACCTCCAGTTACTGTAGCTTCCGATCAGGACAGCCCGCCGGATAAGTCATATAAAACATCCTCGCGCAGTTCGACGATCCCTTGGTCGCCTTCACCCCTTTGGGGATGAAGAGTACATCCCCTTCATGAGCGGTGAAGGTTTTCTCGTTCAAAGTGACATCGAGCGTGCCTTCCATCACGATATAAGTTTCTTCGTGGGCCGTCTCCTGCTCGAAGCAACCGTGATCGACAGTCATAAACCCTGCGCTCATGGAACAATCCGGCTTCCCGATTACCTCTTGACGGTATACCTTGGCACTAGATGTTCCCGTATCGTAAGCTTCCATTTTTACCGTTCGGCCCCGTACAAGTTTTAAGCCCGTCGGATCCGTTTCCGCCTGATAAGGTGGATCAAGAGTCATCCCCAACAGCTTTTCAACCATTCCTTTTTCCGATAACATCTTGAAAAATTTGAAAATGGCATTCATGTCGAGATCATCCTGAGTTTCGCTGCCTGCGGCCTCGGAACTCAAAGTGCCACATGGCTCATCGGTAAACTCCAGCCCCAGCTCCCTTGCCTTATCATGGGCTGCCGGTGTCACAATCGTGTTTCGGTCAATGCAGCACCGCTTCTGTCCGGAAGCCACCCATTCTTCCACATCCGCAGCGCAAATCAGTTTTTTCACAGTTCTCGCCCCCTTTCGAATTATAAGTAAGTGTTCAAAAAGTCAGACTTTCAGCACCGAGGCTTATGCTTCCGATGTGCGTTTTTTCAAA
>NZ_MAIS01000015.1:0-87616 GCF_001680695.1 Paenibacillus sp. KS1
AGTAAAAACCTACTTATGGGACAGCCCCTTACATTCTTTATTATACAATTATTCCCGCTCGAACAAGGCAGCACCAGCAATTCCTGGCTTCGTCATTTCATGTGCATCCAGAATCGTATCCAGCTCTTCCTCTGTCAATACGTTATACAACAGACATAGCTCCCGAACTGACTTGCCGTTCTCCGTTGCTTCCCGTGCAATACGGGCTGACACTTCATAACCAAGGTGCGGGCTGAGTGCTGTAATAATCCCTACACTGTTCTCCACATAATCACGGCAGCGTTCCTCATTCGCCTCAATTCCTTCTAAGCAATGGGTACGGAATACAGTGAACACATTTTGCATCATGCTCAGCGATTGCAGCAGGTTGAATACAAGTACTGGCTCCATGACGTTCAATTCAAGCTGACCCGCTTCCGAGGCAAGACAGATCGTATGATCGTTGCCAATCACTTGGAAAGCTACTTGATTGACAATTTCGCACATAACCGGATTCACCTTGCCCGGCATGATGGATGAACCTGGCTGGCGTGCCGGCAATCGAATTTCACCAAAGCCAGCTCGTGGACCTGATGCAAGCAAACGCAGGTCATTGGCCATCTTCGACATATTCATCATACATACCTTGAGCGCAGCAGATACTTCAGTATACGCATCCGTATTCTGCGTTGCATCAACAAGATGCTCCGCATGCACGAGCGGCAATTGACTAATCTCAGCAAGCAGTTCAACGACACGCTGAATGTATCGCGGATCTGCATTCAAGCCAGTTCCCACAGCCGTTGCGCCCATATTCACTTCATATAAATGCTGCTTCGATTGCTCAATACGGTGCATATCTCTCGCGAGAACACGACTGTATGCTTCGAAGGACTGTCCCAAGCGAATCGGAACCGCATCCTGAAGATGTGTGCGCCCCATTTTAATGACATGATCGAATTGCTTGGCCTTGCTGCAAAATGCGCTGTGAAGCTCCTTCATAACAATGAGCAGCTTATCTACGAGCGTTAAGACAGAAATATGAATTGCAGTAGGAAATGCATCGTTCGTCGATTGCGAACGGTTGACATGATTGTTCGGGCTTAGGCTTGCATAGTCGCCCTTCGCTTTGCCAAGCAATTCAAGCGCTCGGTTCGCAATAACTTCGTTCGCATTCATATTCATCGACGTGCCTGCCCCGCCTTGAATCGGGTCAACGATGAATTGATCATGCCATTGACCGCCAATAATCTCATCAGCGGCTTGTACGATCGCATTGCAAGTGTCTGTTTGAAGCTGCTTCACCTCCATATTGGCAAGGGCGGCAGCCTTCTTGACGATAGCCAAGCCACGAATCAATTCCTTGTTCATCCGCGTGCCCGAAATTGGAAAGTTCTCTACGGCGCGTAGTGTTTGAATACCGTAGTAGGCTTCGGCTGGTACTTCTTTTTCCCCTAAAAAGTCTTTTTCGATACGAGTCGGGTTCATAATCATTGGATTCCCTTTCCTTCTCTCATGAGTAGTAGGTTCATGTATAAGACAGAAAAAGCAACGCTCGCTTTGATTGTAATACTGTTTCCATAAATGTTCAATTTATCATTTGAAAAATCATTATATTTCATTTTTTAATGAATCGAATTATAATAGATTAGCAAACGTATGTTTGCCTTGATGAACGACGTGTGCACGTATAGAAAGGAGATTGTATGAAAGGTTCAACACACCTTAGTATCGGTGTGGCTATCGGAGCCGCAGCTGCGGCGCATTACCCGTTCTCCATTCAGAATGCGTCCATCTACCTCGCAGTTGCTGCGTTATCTGCGCTGAGCGCGGATCTTGATGGCCCAAGCATACTAAGCAGACGAATTGGCAAGGCTGCCAAACGGGTACATACACTATTGATGTGGCTTGGCGTATGCTGTGCTGCAGGTGCCATCTATCAATATGGAGCGAATGGTTCGTTAAGCCAAGAGGCCATCGTTCTTACAATTGTAGTGCTTCTGCTCGGATTTGTAGCGAAGGAAGGGTTAATTCGCAACATCATCGTCAGCTGTGTCGGTGGGAGCATGCTCATAGGCGGCATCCTGCTTGGCTGGAGCTGGCTCATCGGCCTGGGCGTATTCGTTGCCTGGGTGCCATGGCTGAATCATCGGGGATTATCCCACACCATCTGGGCTGCTCTTTTATGGGGAGCTATTGGCTGGGGATTAGAACAACACTTGGAGCTCGAAGGAATTGCGCTCGTATCCTTACTTGGCTACGGTTCCCATCTCATTGCAGATACCTTAACCCCTCGTGGTGTGAAGTGGTTTTATCCACTATATAAGCGGTCGATTAAGCTGCGTCTGTAATGGCGCTGTCTCTTAGACGGTCAACCCGTTCCGTATCATGACAATGATGTGATGTCCCATGCAACTATCCATAGCCTTCATCATTAACTAGGCGAGGAGCCTCTAAGCGGTTGTACAATAGTACTTATCGCGATAGAGGCTCCTTTTATCATGATTTTAGTAATGCGATATGATTTTGTTGTCGGTACTTCGTTGGACTCGTCTCCATTCGATTCTGGAATACCCGATTGAAGGTCGGATATGAACGAAACCCTGCCTCAAATCCTATTTCCGTTATCTTCATATCCGTACTGATTAACAAGTTGCATGCATGTGCCACTCGTATCCGCTCTAAGAAGGAGTAGTAGTTCTCTCCGACCATTTGCTTGAAGGCCGTGCTAATATAGGACGAGCTGTAATTATACTTTTGCGCTAAGGACTCAAGCGTAATCTCTTCTTTGAAATTTTGGTATACATAGTAGACAACCTCCCACATTCCCCTTCGCAAATGATCCTCGCCAGTATGGGCACCCTCATGAAGGTGGGAGATACGATATCGGTCGAACCACACGAATAGCTCGGTAAGTTTCGCAAGATAGATCATCCGGCTCCAAGGCTTATGCTCCTGCATTTCCTCAAACATGTCTTGAAGCAGCAGATGAATGCGCTCAGCGGTGCTTGGATCCAGATGGTATGTCGTATTGCTGTCGCCCTCTGCGCCTTTGAGCAAGCTGTGAAGCGCAAGCAGAGATTCTCCAGCCCCAAAGAAGGCCTTAAGTCCGATTGCCCCAACATACAGCTTCAGTTCCTCTCCTTCCCGTATATCCAACTCATGAACCTGATGCGGGAATACAAGGGTGAAGGTTCCTGGAGTGAGCTCCTTCTCTACCCCATTGATCAACTCCTTGCCTGAACCCTCTATAACGTATGTAAACTCAATAAAATGATGCACATGAGCGGGAACCGGTGCTTCAAGATGATGGATCTTCAGTGTGAACGGAAAGTCTCCATATATCTCCTCATCCCCCTGTAAATTGTATGGATACATCCGCTCACCTCCTCTTATCTTTCGATTGTTTGCTAAGATTATTGTATCATAAAAGTTGAGAGTTTTTTTAAATTAATGATAGGAGATAAATAAAATTATGTCATATAATACATTGTGTAAGTCATATTTGATATAACATTTAATATGTTGTGTGATGGGAGTATTCATTGCTCCTCCTGCGCAACTGTCTACAAAGGAGCGAACACCGATGAGCTTGCTATCTCACGTAAACCCACTTCAAGGTACGGATTCGATATATCCTTATTCCAACGGGAACACATTGCCGCTTATTTCCATGCCATTTGCTATGAATGCATGGAGTCCACAGACGACTGAAGCCGGTGGCGGCTGGTTCTTCAACCCGAATCACAATCGATTTGAAGGCATTCGTCTTACCCACCAGCCGAGCCCTTGGATTGGAGATTACGGACATATGACATTTATGCCGCAATCCGGACCATTGAAAGCTTGGGCACCTGAGCGTTCTTCCTCTTTCCGCAGACAGGACATGATCGTGCGTCCTGACTATTTCAAGGTTCGGATGCTGCGCTATCAGGCTACATTGGAATTGACGCCAACGACGCGCTGCGCAAGCGTGCGTCTGACCTTTGACCGTCCTGAGCAGTCTCGTCTAATCCTGTCTCCATTCCCTGGTGAATCTTCGATGAAGATTGATCCGAAGAACGGTACACTGACAGGCTACACGACGGCTAAGGCTGGAGGAACCCCTGACAATTATCGCATGTACTTCGTTGTGAAGTTCGACTGCGCAATCGATGCAGATGCAAGCGGATTGACGAACCATGAATCCAAGCCGGTTGTTGGCTTGTCTGGTACAGATGAGCGCCTCGGTGCATATGTAGGACTGCACGTGCCAGCCAACCGTGTTGTTCACGTTCAGGTAAGTACTTCATTCATCAGTGAAGAGCAGGCCTTCATCAACCTCAATCGCGAAATCGGCGAGCGCAGCTTCGATGAAGTACAGAAGCTGGCTGCAGATGTATGGGAGAAGCAGCTAGGCGTCATTCAGGTCGAGAGTGATGACAAGGACAAGCTGGATACGTTCTATACTTGTCTGTATCGGACTTCCCTGTTCCCACATCAAATCCATGAATTTGATGCGAATGATAAGCAAATCCACTTCAGCCCGTACAATGGGAAGATTGAAGATGGCCCTCTCTTCGCAGATATTGGATTCTGGGATACGTACCGTACTTCGTTCCCGCTGTACAACCTGCTCTATCCGTCCTTCATGAATGAAATGATGCAGGGCTGGGTGAATGCTTATAAGGAAGGCGGATGGATGCCGAAATGGGCTTCCCCAGGTGAGCGCAGCATGATGCCTGGTACGTTGATCGACGTCAGCTTCGCAGATTCCGTAGCCAAAGGCGTTACTGGTTTTGATGTTGCCACTGCCTTCGAAGGTTTGTTGAAGCATGCGATGACTGTAGCGGATGATCATCGTGTAGGACGCAAAGGAATGCAGGAGTACTTGAAGCATGGCTTCTTGCCTGCTGACATCCATACCCATGAGAGTGTCTGCAATACACTGGATTATGTGTACGGTGACTTCTGTATTGCACAAATTGCGAAGCATCTGGGACGCGATGCGGAATATGCGCAATTGATGGAACGTGCCCGCAACTACAAGCACCTGTATGATCCAACAATCGGTTTCATGCGCGGTAAACTCGAAGACGGAAGCTGGCTGGAGCCGTTCGACGCTACAGAATGGGGTGGCCCTTATACGGAAGGTGGAGCATGGCAGAGCAGCTGGGCTGTGCAGCATGACCTTCTTGGATTGGCAGACCTGATTGGCGGACGCGAGAAGTTGAAGGAGCGACTGGATGCCTTGTTCGCAGCAGATCCAGAATTCAAGGTAGGGTCCTATGGCTTCGAAATTCATGAAATGTCGGAAATGGCTGCGATTGACTTCGGTCAGTTCGCGATCAGCAATCAGCCAAGCTTCCATATTCCATATGTGTATACCGCGTTAGGCTACCCATCCTTGACTCAATATTGGGTGCGCAAGACGATGGACGAACTGTTCAGTGCTCAGCCTGACGGCTTGCCTGGCGATGAGGATAACGGCAGCTTGACAGCTTGGTATGTATTCGGTGCAATGGGCATCTTCCCTCTTACACCAGGGGTACCGCAATACGTACTAGGGACACCAATGTTCAAGAAGATGACTGTCAACCTGGACAACGGCAAACAGATTGTCATTGAGGCGCCGAACAACTCTTCGGAGACGAAATATGTAGCAGGTGTACAAGTAAATGGCGAGCACGTATCCAACCTGTATATTAATCACGAGCAGTTGAAGAATGGGGCTTCGTTGTCCTTCACGATGTCAGAAGAACCACAACAGCAGCAATATGAGGATGCGACCCTTCCATATGCAATGTCAAGAGCATAAGGATGCCACATCGTCTCGAACTTGATTAAGCTCATTGCGTAGATATTAACGAACAAGAATGAAACAAGACTAGGGGTGCTCCGGTCAACATCCGACCTGGAACACCCCTATTTCTCTACAATGCGCTCTGCAGCCTGAAGGGCCGTCAGTCTCTCCATCGCCAACTGCACTGCCATCACATCATCAATATATCCAATTGGGAACAGATAATCTGGAATAATGTCTGCCGATAAAATGAAATACAGCAGTGCGCTTCCTAATACGGCACGTTCTTCTACTGTTCCTTGTTCGCTGCAATATTGGGTGTACGTATCATTCAATTGATCGATAAATGGTCCCCAACCGCTTACTTCCTTCACCTTGGCATGGAAATTGTCGCGAATCATTCGATCTCCTTCATTGGTTTGCGCGTATTGCTCGTATTTATCCAGTTCTAGACGTACATGCTCCTTCGTGAATGGATAATCAAGCAGCTGTATGGACTTGAGTATGAATTGAAGGCTATCCTCCTGTAATTCATCTCCAATCGGTACCACTGGTACCGTGCTCAATTTGCCGAACTCGACGCCAACCGCCTCCATGAGCTGTTCAACGGGAATTGATAAATGCTTGGAAAATGAAGTTAGATGGTGTATCTTAGCGGGTTGCTTGCCGTTAATAATTCGAGAAATCGTAGCGGTATCCATTCCAGTCCGCTCCCCCAATTTGCGCATGGAGAGCGAATGCTCCTTCATCGATTTTTTCAACATGTCACCGAGTGGGTTGTTCTGTCCGATGGTTATCCCCCCTTGTCGCAGGCACATTCTACTGCCCATTCTCGCTCTCATTATGACATGTATATGCATAAGTTCGCCTAGCCTACCCCATAAATTTGACATCAACGTATGACCAAGTTTGAACGAGGAAGGCCACAGATGTAGACAGATAAGCATTCATTGCAATACCTCAACACATCTCCCATCAGCATGCGGTTGATTCCTATCACAGGCCAATCAGCTTCTGTTGATTTTTTTTCAACATTTCGGCGATTCCGGTTCACAACTCTCAACATCGTGACATATGATACCTCAACAGTGCTGCAAGCGGCACCGGATTATACCCACAATAAGGAGTTGAACAGCTATGTATTACTGCCTGCAATGTTCCAAAGTCCATCAAGAGGATGGCACATCGGTAGTATTTCGGAATGTGTTCTATGTAGATGAGATGAGCAAACGCAAATTCCAGCTTGGAGATTGTCATTCGAACCCCCCCCTGCCCTATTCAGCAGGAAGTGAGCATCAGCTAGTGTTCGTGCCTCCGAGGGAAACTGTGCTGCAGATGCTTCACGATTGACAGGACGGCAAATGACATTCGATAAACAACCATTTATAACTTCGAATCAAGGGAATTAACCAAGGGAGAGATTCATCATGCAATGGATTATGATTTTAGGATTAGCAGTCGCTTCGAGTATAGATAATTTAGGGGTGGGAATATCGTACGGAATACGGAAAATACGAATTCGAGTGCTTTCGAATCTATTCATTTCGCTCATCTGCTTCATTTTCAGTATGGCCGGTCTCATGTTCGGTCAATGGATATCGCAGGTTCTTCCTGGTATACTGCCTACCTTGCTTGCCGCATTCATCCTGCTTATTGTCGGCATCCGCATTGTTCTACTGACCTCTCACCATGGAAACTCGACGGAGACCACAGCAGTAGAAGCAAGCAATGAAGCTAATTCAAACTCTTCACTAGAACGAATGCTGCAGAGACCAGAGGAAGCGGATAAGGATAAATCGGGGACGATTAACTTATGGGAAGCAGCTGTGCTTGGCGTTGCACTGTCTGCCAATGCGCTTACAAATGGCCTAAGTGCTGGACTTATCGGATTATCACCGCTCGCCATATCCCTAACCGCAGCGATCGGCAGTTTTGTCACATTGTGGCTGGGTGCCGTGCTTGGGCAGAAGATGGCCAACATTCGCATAGGACGCTATACAGTAGGACAATTCAGCACGGTGCTAAGCGGAGCTATCATCATTCTTGTCGCTATCAATTCTTTCTTCTAACCTAACTAACATAAGAGACCCTGTCTGCTATGCGTTCAAGGCATAGCAGACAGGGTCTCTTATCATTTATGGAAGACGATTGACAGCAACTTCATTAAGAATCATTGCACTGCCACCGCCGATTAATTTTGTCTTGATACCATATACAACGCAATCCAGATGAGAACGAAGCCTGAAATTTGCGCTGCAGTGACCGCCTGATGGAACACGAACCAGTTCATCATCATCCCTACCAATGGGAATGACAACTCAGCTAGAGTCGCATAAGAGGCCTTAGTAGTGGATAGACCGCGATAATACAGCAAGAGACTAACCAATCCTGGAAGAAGGGCCTGCAAGAAGATGTAGAACGACAGCGTTCCCCATTCTGATGCGGCGAAATTCCAGCTTGGCGACTCCCATGATGTCAGCACAATGAGCAGAGGGAGTGCCATCACAAATCGCAGCGATGTGACCGTCTCATATTCCATTTTGTCGAGAAGCAACCGTCCCATAACTGTGGAACCGCCCCATAGGAATGCTGCTCCAAGTGCCAATAGACTGCTGAAGCCAATGACTTCATTGTAATGCCCAATTGGCAATGACCATCCAAAAGTCAATAAATACGTACCGATAATAGCAAGAATAAGCAGCAGTGAGAAGCGACGCGGAAGTGTCTCCTTCAACAACAGCCGCGCTAAAATGATAGCAAAGACTGGTTGAAGCTTCTGCAATAGCAGTACTCCATTCGCATCACCATGTGCAAATGCTTCTGTAAACATAATGGTGGCTATTACTGAGCCGCCCCATGACAGGAACAGCAATGCCAGTACATGCTTCCATGTGCAGTTGCGCAGCTCTTTCCGGTGCATCCATAATACCGGTATCGCGTACAAGGCGAGCATCAGATGCTCAATCAATACAATTTGGGTGGAAGTCATAGACTCCATGACCCATACCCGGAACAGTGGGCCAATCCCCCACAGTGCCGCTCCCATCGCGACGAACCATACTCCTCTTGCGGAGCCGCTCATGCGTGTGTCGGCCTGGATACGATGTTCCATATTCAATAACCTCCAAGGTTGTTGAATATAGGATCTAGACATGCAGAAGAGAAAAATTCGCATTAGACCTGTTGTTGTATGCAGTTGTACCAAACAACGTGTGCGAGATCTTCTTCCATCCGGACTATACCGTCGGCCTTGGCTTCTCACCAAGTCAGTCGCTGTTCATCCGTTCTATGCTTACATGTTACAAGTAACCGAGTAAGCGAACAGCGAGTCGCGGGCTCGGGCGCAGCTGCACCCATACCGCCGGTCAGGAATTTCACCCTGCCCTGAAGATCCATATTCAATCCACATAGTAGCATGTTGTTATGTCCTTGACATGCCCTGACTTCATTATATCTAGATTTTCAGATTGAGCAATATGACATTTCGCATTTTCATGAAAGTTTTCACCATTTGCATATATTACCACTCCCAAGTTTTCAACCAAACCTTCTTCACTCAATCATTGCATCTCTGTCTATTTCATCTACAATAGATCATATATAGCTGCACAATCATATATTGAGGAGGATTGTTCATGTCAATTGTTCGTTTGAACAAGAAACAGTTTTCTGAAGCCATATCGCTATCCGAGTATGCTTTCCAGTACAGCGTTGATTCCGGAGACTATGATGAATATTTGCATAAGATGGGGAAACATGAGATTTTTGGTGTATACGATGAAGGCAAGCTCGCTGCGAAGCTTCATATCCTTCCTTTTCACATCTATATTGGTCAGAATAAGCTGAAAATGGGGGGAATCGGTGGGGTTGCCACCTATCCTGAATTTCGACGCAAAGGATATGCCAAGCAATTGCTGCACCACTCACTACGTGTGATGCAGGCCGCGGGAACTTCTATATCCATGCTCTATCCTTTCTCCATCCCCTTCTATCGCAAAGCAGGCTGGGAAGTCTTCAGTGACCGCATGACCTGCCAATTTACCCGTCATGATCTTATTCCATTTAACCCTGAACCGACAGGCGTTGTTCGCCGCTATACCAAGGATACGCATTCTATAGATATTGAAACGGTATATGACGCATGGTCATCGCAGCATTCAGGTATGATCGTTCGCGATCACGAATGGTGGCTTGATCACTATCATAATCGCGCCGCGGCGGTGTATTATGACGAGCATTCGCATCCTCAAGGGTATATGTTGTATGAGATAAAAAACAATGCTATGCATGTACATGAATTCATGTGCGTTACAAGGGATTCTAGACAGGGGCTATGGAATTATATTTGTCAGCATGATTCTATGCTAGAGCAAGTAAATATGCGTCTTTGTGAGAATGAGCGCCTGTTTTTTGCCTTGAACCTTCCACGAATTGTGCGTACCATACAACCATTTGTCATGGCACGAATTGTAGATATCACTTTATTTCTACAGCAATATACGTTTGCACCTGTACCTGTACACCTTCCCCTCTCTATATACATAAGTGACGACCAGGCTCCGTGGAACAATGTTGTCATTCATTTTGACAACGGGCAAGCTGCTATTCACTCTCAAGATAGGAATCAGGTTCTTACCGCTGTCAACACGACCAACACCCTGTCCATGAACATTAGAGCACTCACAACCATGCTGCTAGGTTATCAGCGACCATGCGAATTGTTCGATAACGGATTTATTGCGGGTTCCATCAACAGTATTGAAATTCTAGAGCAGTTCGTTCCCCGACTTCATCCGTATATATCCGACGCTTTCTAAGCTAAGCGAAGTAAGTATGAACATCCATCTCCAATTGGCATGACGGTACGATCAGTTGCAGCGTCTCTCCCTCTCAATTGAGCAATAGGATTGTGAATCACAATTCATCTTCGTTATAATAAGCTGTATGAATCTTTGTAAGGGAGTTTTTGCAATGACGCGTAGTGAAGTAGAACAACAAATTATCGACAATTATGAACGTGATGAGCAAATGATGATTCTTATCTTTGCACAATGGTGTGTGAACCATGATCTTGATCCAGCCGAGCTCTATCATCGCGCATACCCGAAGCAGGGCGACAACTATCGATTGCAGCAGGCAATTGATCTTACGGTTCCGAAGGAGGAGGCCGGACCGATTCCTGACGACACTCTGTTCGCCGTGCTGTCTATGTACAACAACGAAGATCTTGCCTTCGTCGTGTCGGAAGAGTTGGAGAAGATGAAGCAGGCTCACAACAAATAAGGATTGCTCGTATTCGCATTAGGAATGCATGGGTATCAGTGCGTATAAGTTTACTGCAAATATGGAATAGTAAGCCATGATTGACCGATTCTAACCTACATCAAGGAGTATATTTGCATATGAAACGCATTCTGATTGCCACTGCTCTCCTCTGCTTGCTTGCCGCAAGCATTCAGCCAGCCGCATACGCCGGACAGGGTCCCGCATTTCACTTTGGATTCAAGAAGAGTGTAAACGGCAAGCTTCCTTCGATTGACGAGGAAGGCTTCAAACCGACGATTGAGAAGCACGGAGCTATTTTTCTCGGTGATACAAACAAAAAAATGATTTACTTAACCTTCGATAATGGATATGAAAATGGATACACAGCTCAAATTCTGGATACGTTGAAGGCGAAGAAGGTTCCAGCCATCTTTTTCGTTACTGGACATTATGTAAATACACAGCCAGATCTGTTGAAGCGAATGATTAATGAGGGACATCTGATCGGCAATCACTCGTGGAGTCATCCAGATATGACTACCATATCGGATGAACAGATTCGAACCGAGCTGGATAAGGTCAAACAGGCTGTATCAGCTGTCACGGGCAAGCAGGATATGCCTTTTCTGCGACCACCACGTGGTATCTTTAATGACCGGACTCTGGCCATCACGAAGAATATGGGGTACACGAATGTATTCTGGTCCGTGGCTTACTTGGATTGGGATGTTAATGCCCAACGGGGAACGAGCTATGCATATGATAAGGTTGTAAAGCAACTTCATCCTGGTGCGGTCATTCTGCTACACTCCATATCGAAGGATAATGCCGGGGCTCTAGGTGCCATTATTGATGGCGCACGTCAACAAGGATATGAATTTGCAAGCCTCGATCAACTCAACGTGCAGAAATCCAAATAGAAGTTATCTTCACTTGCTCATCACAAGCTGATGATGTGCTATTCAGGGCTGGGGACGGTTATTCGTCCACAGCCTTTTTAAGTTGATAATCATGATTTTTATTTCAAGATGGGAGCAGTTGGTGTATACTAGCACATTGTGATTACCATTTCATTCATATACCGAGGTGTCTTCTGCTCATGTCTTCAAGAAAACCATCGCAACTGTATGCCCTGCTCATCGTAGGTATGATCGCAATCTCTTTCTCTGCCATTTTTGTGAAATGGTCAACTGCCCCCGCCGCTGTCATTGGCATGTATCGTCTCTTGATAACGAATATCGTGCTTCTGCCCTGGGCGTGGACATATCGATCCGAATGGAACTCTGTTCAGCGCAATGATTGGTTGCGGCTGTGCCTGTCAGGCTTCTTCCTCGGTTTGCACTTTCTCCTCTGGATGGAGTCGCTGCGCTATACGACGGTAGCCAGCTCGACCGTTCTGCTTGCCTTGGAACCTATTCTTGTGATGGCCGGTTCATTCTGGATTTTCAAACAACGATCGACGAGCAATTCATTAATCGGTATCGGGATTGCTCTATGCGGCATGCTGCTCATTGGCTGGGGTGATATGGCCATTTCCGGGAAAGCGTTATATGGAGATATTTTATCTATCCTGGGTACGATTTCGGTCGTCATACACATGCTGCTAGGTCAGGATTTGCGACAGCGCGTCTCGTCTTATGTATATAACTTTACCGTTTTTCTCGTAGCTGGTCTGGCGTTGGCTGTTTACAACCTTTCCGCAGGCTACTCCTTTATTCGATATGAAGCTAGAGAATGGCTCTTATTCGCATTAATGGCTGTCATCCCAACCGTGCTTGGACATATGCTGTTCAACTGGTTGTTGAAGTACATCAGTGCCACATCGATTTCGATGAGTGTGCTCGGCGAGCCTGTAGGTGCTACCGTTCTCGCGTGGCTTCTATTGGGAGAATCATTAACGACTACCCAATTTATTGCCTGTGTGCTTCTCATTGCTGGGGTATGGATATTCCTCATGAGTGAACGACGGGAGAACCACTCCACTCCGGCCGCAGCAATGGACGCGAACACGACTCGTTCGGTATCCTAATCAACTACATTCCATTCAATCGTATCATTCAACCGTTTACGACAAAAAGCCGATACTCGCAGATGCGAATATCGGCTTCTTCTATCCTTACTGCCCTATCTGAACGCTGGAGAGAAATTACTTCTTGACGTAGTACACCGGCTTCACACATACCGGCTTGGACACATCAACGGAATGTCCAGTAGAGGTAATCATACCTGTCGACTTATCTACACGGAATACGACAATATTGTTCGAGTCCCGATTAGCAGCCAGCAAATACGCTCCTCCAGGTGTCAATGCAAAATGACGGGGATGACCTCCCTCAGTTGAAACAAATTGTACAGTCGTCAACTTGCCAGTGTCAGGCTGTACTTCGTATACAACGATACTGTCGTGTCCACGATTGGATCCATACAAGTACTTTCCATCTTCTGAAATGGCGATCTCTGCACAGTAGCTCTCGCCATCGAAGTCCACAGGAAGTGTCGATACCGTCTCAATCGCATGGAGCTCACCATTGCTCGCGTCGTACGAGAACACACTCACCGTTGAATTCAATTCATTGATGACGTAGACGAATTGACCATTCGGGTGGAATGTCAAATGACGCGGCCCAGATCCTGCTGGAACCTCATATTCACCGTGCGGAACAAGCACGTGGCGCTCCTTATCTATGGAATAGCACTTCACCCGGTCAATCCCCAAGTCAGACACGTAGATATACTTCTCATCTGGACTGAAAAATGCAGAATGCGGATGCGGCTGGTTCTGATTCGGATGCGGGCCATGGCCGTGATGCTGCTGTACATCAAGCTGGCTTCCTACTTGTCCATCTTCTAGGAGCTCTACCAATCCAATGCGGCCGCCATGATAGCTGGCAACAATCAGGTAACGGCTCTGAGAGTCTCGTTGAATATGGCATGTCGGAGCATCAAGTGAGAAGGCGCGGTTCAATTGCGTCAGCTTGCCTGAAGCTGTATCTATTGCGAAGCTAACTACCTCCGCCGTCTTCGAACCATCTTCAATGACACATTCTCCAATGGAATAGAGCTTCTGCTGATCAACATCGACATTGATGAACGTTGGATTTTTCAACCCTGCTGCTTCATCCAGCTTCGTCAATTGACCAGTATTCTCATCCATCGAGTATACATAAAGTCCAGAAGAATCTGCTTCAGCATACGATCCAACAAACACTAACATACGTTGTTCCATGTATGTAACTCCCTTCGGTGTTGTCCTTATGTAATATAGGAACTGATATTGTGTCTCTACTTTACACTTGGTACAGCGGAATATCAACATCCGAGGCTCAATCAACACAATCAAATAAAGAGAGGGCCACCAATTGGCGCTCTCCTCTTTTACGTTGCTTATATGTGCTCAGGGATAATGCCTGCTGGGATTTTCCCATCTGGCCCTAAGTAATATCGATGTGTTGGTGTCAGCTTCTCATCAAGCTCGTACACAAGCGGTGTCCCTGTTGGTATGTTCAAATCTGCAATGCCGTCGGCAGGGATGTTGTCCAAATACTTCACAAGCGCCCGCAGTGTATTGCCATGAGCAGCAATGATGACCCGCTCCCCTGCTTGAATTGCCGGAGCAATGGTCTCATGCCAATAAGCAAGCACTCGCTTCTCCGTATCTTCCAAGTTCTCTGTTAGCGGGAATTGACCCGGCTGCAAGGAAGCATATTTCCGATCTGCTGCTTCATAGCGTGAATCGGTCGGCTCCAATGCAGGTGGACGTACATCCACTGACCGCCGCCACAGATGAACCTGCTCTTCCCCATACTTCTCTGCTGTCTCTGCCTTATTCAATCCTTGCAGTGCCCCATAGTGACGTTCATTCAGCTTCCATGTATGGTGGATAGGAATCCACATCTGATCCATCTCATGCAGTGCGATCCATAGGGTTCGTATGGCCCGCTTCAGCACAGAAGTATACGCAGTGTCAAAGACGAATCCATGCTGGCGCAATATCTCACCCGCCTGTCTCGCTTCAACGAGACCTTGTTCAGACAGATCGACGTCCGTCCAACCTGTAAATCTATTTTCCAAATTCCATACGCTTTGTCCATGTCGAATCAGTACAAGTTTAGCCATTTGTTGCCCCTTTCTGTGAGCGAGCCACGTTCATGCTATGTTAGATAATCATATTTGATCATGTCCTTCTATTCTTTTTTTAACCAAAATGAAAGGGTATGAAACAATAATGAAAACCAATGTAATCCATATAGATTTATCCCCTACTCCTGGCTACCGCTCGGCCACAGAGTCGATTACGTCTAACAGCTGATCGATCGCATCGTCTTGACGATAATGCTTCATCTTCTCCCGCATCACTTCTTTATTGGCATAAGCGCTATGAATGGCGTCCATAAATGCGGTTCCTTCCATTTCTTCTTCAAGCAGTACATGGCAATAACCGGCGGATTGAAAAGAGCTGGCATTCTGTATTTGATCTCCTCTGCTCGCCTTCATAGATAATGGGATCAACAGCATAGGAATCTGCAGCTTTAAATACTCAAATATTGCATTGGAACCTGCTCTTGAAATGACCAATTCAGCAGCTGCAAGCGCATCGCCAAGCTCTTCCTTCATATATTCGTATTGTCGATAGCCGCGATACGTAATGGAAGAATCGATATTCCCTTTTCCACATATATGTATAATCTGATATTGTTCCAGTAACTTCGGCAGGCTGCTCCGAATTCGCTCATTCAATCGTTTAGAGCCTTGACTTCCGCCCATGAAGAGGAGTACTGGCTTCGTACGCGTAAAGCCGCATGCATTCAACCCTCTGGATCTACTGCCCAGCAGCAGCTCAGAACGAACAACTGCTCCCACATAGATAGACTTTCGCTGCTTCACATGTTCTATCGTCTCCGGAAACGTAACACATACCTTCGTGGCAAAGGGCAAGGCCATCTGATTCGCCAATCCCGGAGTAAGGTCTGATTCATGAATGATAACCGGTACACGATTCAGCCAAGCACCAATAACAACGGGGACAGATACAAATCCCCCCTTAGAGAAGACCACCTCAGGCCGATATGTACGGATATATTGATACGCCTGCCATGTCCCCTTCAATACACGGAATGGATCCTTCACATTGTTCCAGTCCCAATATCGGCGCAGCTTGCCCGTTGCAATCTTGCAGTATTCTACCCCATCTAAGCCAGCAATCAGTTCTGCCTCGATTCCATGTCGGGAACCAATGTATCGTACTTCCCATCCTCTGTTGATAAACTTAGGGATGAGAGCAAGGTTCACAGCCACATGTCCTGTCGTTCCTCCACCAGTAAAAAGGATGCGTCTTGTCACATTCAGGCACCTCGCCTTCTATCTGTAAATGGACCGATCCGCACAACGCGTATCTCTAAGAACTCACCTGTTCATAAAAATTGATTCGGTTGCCAAATGGATCAGTGACACACACTTCATGTTCATCCGGATCAAGTCCAGGTTTCGCGTATTTATATTGCTTGCCGCACATCTCAGCGTGCAGCTGCCGTATATGGCTAACTTCAATTCGTACTGCCGAGCCAGGACAGCAATCCCCATGATGCTCTGATAAATGAAGTATGCAATTGCCGCGGGTAACCTGCATGTACAATGGGAAATTATCTCCGTAACGATGCTCCCACTCCATACGGAACCCTAAGAAATCTACGTAAAATTCACGTGCTTTATGCTCATCGAATATTCGCAATATCGGTATAGCTGGTCGAAACGAAATATCCTCCATGAAAACTCCCCCTATTCGACTCAAGATATCACAATGATTTACTATCGAAATGATACCACAATTTGGTTGCACACTCACAATGTTCCCGCTTCGTTCTTTGCGAACCCATTCCCCTTCGTCTTCTTGACTGACTCTTGACTGCTACCTCCTTCAACAAAAACAGCACAAGAGCAGTAGCTCCTGTGCCGTTATCATTACGTTTCACGAATAAATAAGCCTATTAATTGCGATTGTTCCATGCGCATTCATTTCTAATGGGATTTCAATACATGATCAAGCTGACCACAGCGTGCACTCTACCTCATCAGGATCACTTTAGCAGTGATTTAACATCCTCAACAATCTTATCCGCTGGCGGCTCTAATCCATTGTAGCGAGTGAACACGGTTCCCTCTTGATCAACGAGGAAGACTGAGGTTGTATGAACCACTTGATCATCGCCTTCCACCTTCTGCACTTGTGATTTGAACATCTCAAGACTGTATTTTTCAATCGCCGCCTGACTGTAACCCGTGACAAAGCGCCAATGAGTTGTATCAGCCTTATATTTACCAAGGAACTCCTTAATCTTTGCCGGCGTATCAATAGAAGGGTCGACACTGAATGATAGTATATGTACGTCTTCAATTCCCTTTTCTTTTAGCTTCTGTTGAATTTCTGTCAGGTTGAAGGTCATAGGTGGACATACCGTAGTGCAGCTTGTAAACGCAAAGTTAACGAGCCATATCTTCCCTTTCATTTGCTCGGTACGAAAAGGCTGTCCGTCTTGATCAACCGCCTCAAATGCAGTAACCTTCCAGTCGTAATCATTCGGCTTCGGCTTGCCGCCACAAGCGACTAGAACGATCATAATTATAGTGATTACACTACTTACAAGTATCTTCTTCATACCGACCTCCACATTACGATACCACATCGTTTTTACTCTTATTGTATCGTAATTGCAAGTCTATTTTTACCATCTTCGCCCCTATTAAGCTACGATATTGTGACATTTTCATGCATACATTCGAGTGTGCAAAAAAAACACTCCCCGCTTATTGGCGAAGAGTACTTGGTGTACTTCCGGACAATGCTTCAATAGATTTGCATAGGCGCTCATACAAGGAAGTCCGAGGTGCAATCTCTTTCAAATTTAACAGCATTCCAAGCAAAATCACCTTACGGGGACGTACTTGCAGCAGTTCTTCTTCTAGCACTTGAATAGAATCCAGAACATCTTGCTTATTCCAGCTTTCCTTCTCTGTCGAATCAATGTCCATGCTCTCTACAGCCTCACGCAGCTGCTTCACAAGCACAAGCGGATGCAATTGCTTTGGCTTCAGATGCTCCTCATCCCCGAAGCCGAACATGCTTCCATTCAGTAGCGGCTCCGGTCCATACTTCAACATCCCCTCGGCTACATAATCCATGATTGTAACAATGAACCTGCTGATGCTGTCCATCTCGATGGGAACATTGTCGAATAGCTTCATATACATATAGGTAAAAATCAGACTGCTGAGCAATGTTGCGCTGTCAAGCATATAAGGGCTGAATTGCTCCCCATATATATCTTGTAAGGATTCCATCAGCGTCTCTACATTAAACTTACTCATTTGCTGCATGTGTTCACGAAGCTCTTTGCTTGTGGTATGCTCCGTATTATCCCGCATCTGCATCTTGATAAATTCAGGATGTTCGTTCCAGATGTGAATATAAACCCCGATTTTGCTTACTAACCTTTCACGAGGATTGGGCTGTTTCTCGCGCTCCACCATCAGCAAGCGATCCTTCAATAATTTGGATTGATACATGAAGATGTTCAGCAGCAGCTCATCCTTGGAACTATAATATTGATACACACTTCCTTTTGACATTTTACAGAAGGAAGCGACTTCCTGCATCGTCGTCTGTACGTATCCCTTGGATGCAAACAATTTCATAGCCGACAATAGAATCTGCTTCTTCTTCTCTGGCATATGTTCTTCCATTGCTGTCCTCCACACTTCATTCCTAATAAGTTCTTAATATGACTACTGAGTTCTCAATATCATAACAAAAAGTGGCCATTACCTGCAACCACAGGGGATTGGACATATGAAGATAAGCTTATCACCTACTCTTATTGAGCCATGATACACTTGTTATCGAACCATTTCTCCGCGTTCTGCTGCAGTGGAATAAGTTGCATCCCGCTTCCAGCCAACAAGCATGCCCGCACTTGCAAGCAACACAATGGCGCCGAATGCATAGGGGATCTGAACATGAATATCAAACAGAATTCCTGCAATCGCTGGCCCAATAATATTTCCAAGACTCATATAAGCATTGTTCATTCCCGCAACGAACCCTTGCTCATTCCCTGCCATCTTCGACAATAGCGTATTGATAGCAGGCCGTACGATGGATGTTGCCACGAAGAACAACATCGTAACAAAGAAAATAAGAAAATAATTCGAAACGAACAATAGCAAAATCATACTGATGGCAGATAATCCAAACATCGTGAGCAGAATCTTCTTCTCACCGAATGTTCGCAACAGGCGCTCAATTAGGACAGCTTGACAGATGACTCCGATTATCGCACCTAGTGTAATCATTAAGGAAATATCCTTCGGCGTAAATCCATATTTCACATCAACATACAAACCAAATATCGCTTCAAAATTCTGCAATCCGAACGTTAATGCGAACACCAGCACAAGCAGCATGAAATACGGCGCCTTCGCAGAAGCGGCCATCTGTCGGAGCAAATTATCCTTCTTCTTCGTGTTGCTTCTCGCTGCCATCCGTTCCTCGACAGACAGAGATTCAGGCAGGAACAACAAAGAGACTACCGTGGACAATCCAGCAAGTGCTGCTGCTGCGTAAAAAGGAACTCGTATTCCGTACTCCGCCAACATGCCTCCGATACCAGGCCCTATGACAACGCCGAGCGTCATGGAAGCCATCAGCATGCCGAGCCCCTTCCCCCGTTTCTCTTCCGTCGTAATGTCCGCTACATAGGCCATCATCGGAGGTGTCATTAACGCTGCTGACATTCCGCCTAGCAGTCGTGATACATACAACATCCACATGTGTTCAGCCATACCGAACAGTAGCTGTGAAACGGTAAATAATCCAATTCCCGTTACGATTAGCAGCTTCCTGCCATATTTGTCTGACAACTCGCCTGCAATCGGCGAGCACAGAAATTGCGTTAATCCAAATGCCGCCACCAAATACCCCATTGCTTGACCCGTAGCCCCAAACGCCGTCACATATTTCGGCATAATCGGAATGATCAGCCCCATTCCAACCATAGCAATGAACATGTTGACCATGAGGATAACAAGCGAACCTGAACCTTGCTTTTTTGTTGACAATGTTCTCCACCTCTCCTAAGAACCCGAAAGTTTTATTTATGACTATACAGTCAAAACCCATAGTACTCTACTCGACTCCAGAATGTCAAACTCCATTGCCAATCCCTGTGCTCCCCATACTTCTGTTGCCATCTACAAAAAAAGCCCTCAGACGAGGTAACTCGCCGAGGGCTGCCGTTCAATTCATGAGATTGAAAGATTATAGATATAATGGGATCAGACATGTTGAATTCCTTCACCCTTGCTATCAAGCTCCTTAAGGAAGTTATACAGGCAGAAGGTGTTTCCTCCTGACCTTGTGCAGAACAATTGTCTGGTTCCGCTAAATATATTCCCTTAGATAGTGGTTGATGCGTCCTCTGCAGTCACCGGAGAAGCAACTGTATCAATGGACTGCGGCGTCACCTCGGCTGGACGGCTTTCGTGACTGCCTCCTTGCAAATTCAAACCAATTACGCCGAGAATAATAAGCAAGATCGATACAACCTTAATCCAAGACATTGACTCAGAGAAGAAATAATATCCGATAACGGCAATGGCTGCAGTACCAACACCCGACCATATCGCATAAGCGACACTAACATTAATCTGCTTCAGTGAGAAATTCAAGCTCGTAAACGCAAGCAAATAACAAACAATCATGAGAATGGAAGGAACCGGTCTTGTGAAACCGTTCGACATCTTCATTGAGATGGTTCCGATAATCTCCAATGTAATCGCACCGATTAAGTAAAGCCAACTCATCATAATTGCATCACAGCATTTCCCCCAAATCTATCGTTCTTCGCCTATTGACTTCACGAAGAATAGGCACAATAGAGCTATTATGTTGCATCACGAGCACCTTGTCAAACAGCATAGCCACTCGCCCCAAATTAGGCGTTCTCTTCCCTCCATTCGTCTAGTCACCATGCTTCTGACCTACATACACTTATAACGTAAGATAAATGCATGACGAAAGGAGCCAATGAACATGTCCGAAGTATGTGGTTCAGTTGGAGGCTTTTGTGGTGGAGGTTTTACTAGCATCGGCGTAATTCTCGTTCTCTTCATTTTACTCGTCATTATTACCCGTTCCTTTGGCTGCGGTTTCGGTTTCTAATTTACGCCAACAACCCCGGCTGTTGCAGCCGGGGTTGTTCTTCTATCTCCTACTTCTTCACCTATTAGATTCAAATAATGCGTCTGCGATATAGTGCCCTTGAGCACACCCGCCCGGTATGGCGAACAATGCACTCGCTACCGTCTTCGTAGATTCGTTCATCTTGTCCTTCTGTCCAAGCATTTTTAACATCTGACAAGCTGTTTATATGGATTCATTCATAAAGGAACCGTCATTCATCCATGATCGTTCTATATACTTCTTTCCTGCGGTGATCACTGCATGATCGCTGCAAAATGGATATGGTCATGTATTCAATGCTGCGTTCCATCATAGCTAAGCCTCGCTTTGGCTTTAGGTTTTATCATTGCACATGCCATACCTGCAAAGATGAGAACGATTCCCCCTATCTGCATCCCTGTCGGCCGAAATCCAGTGATCCACGTATCCAGTAAAATTGCCACGGCGGGATCGAGAAATACGAGTACTGAAATGACTCGTGTAGGCAGCTCTCGCAAACTGTCAAAAAACAATAAATATACAAATCCGGTATGAATGAACCCAGTCGCCACGATTGCGAACCAATTGCTCCATGTTAATGCACCATAAGACGACATATCAACGAACGGCAGCAGCAGCACGATCCCAAGGCTAGTCTGCACAATCGTAATCGCATACCCACTTAGTTGGACAACACCCTTGCCTAACAATGTGGTCATTGCATAAAACACGGCTGCCATGAATGCCCACACTACCCCTGATGTGAACAGCTCATCCATGCTTGCGCCTCCTTCGATACCGATAACAAGAACGGTACCGACGAAGCATATCCCCACAGATAAAATAGACCAGACCGTTAATTTTTCCTTGAATAAGATACTTCCAACTAGCACGACAATTACCGGAGCCAAATGATATATCGATATCGCAATCGTAATCGACATCCACTCGAAGGACTTAAACAAGAACACCCAATTGCCCACAAGAAATACACCGCAAGCTATCGTTTGCAGCAATTCCCGTTTGCTCCACTGTTCACGCCGGTATTGGCCTGAAGCCGCCCAGCAAATTCCCAGAAATAATGTTGCGCAAATGCATCGTATGAAGACAAGCTCCATTGACGGTAATCCAGTATGCTCGGAGAAAAATCCGATAGAGCCAAAGATGCACATGGATATGATCATTTTCATCATTGGCAGCGAGTTATTCCATTTCAAGACGATGACAACCTCCTTAATGTACCTCTCCTGGTGAATGAATTTCATAGAACGCAGCCTTACTACCCTTCTACATTTTACCACATGTAATATATATAAAAAGAAGGGACAAGCTGTGCATCGCCTATCCCTTCCCTATAATCAACCTATCTCTGTTATTCAGATGCTTTTACCGCCCTTGTCTTCCCCTGCCACTTGTTCTTAATCGAATGAATGATTTGGGCAATCGCGCCATCACCAGTTACATTAGCAGCCGTACCGAAGCTGTCCTGTGCAATATACAGTGCAATGGCAAGACTAATCATTGCTTCATCGAAGCCGAGCATGGATTGGAACAATCCGGTTGCCGCCATGACGCCGCCGCCAGGAACACTTGGTGCTGCAATCATCGATATGCCTAACATGAAGATGAACGGCATCATTGTGCTTACCGATAATGGCGCGCCATTAATGTACATGATCGCACTTGCTACGGAAGTAATCGTAACCGTTGAGCCAGTAATATGAATCGTTGCACATAACGGTACCACGAAGTTTGATACTTCTTCATCGGTACCAAGCTTCTTCACTTGAGACATGGTCACGGGTATCGTTGCCGAAGAAGACTGCGTCCCTAGCGCTGTTAAATACGCCGGGAGCATCGTACGCAGCATCGAGATTGGGTTGCGCTTGTTCAATATGCCCGCGATCGTATACTGTCCAACAATGACCACAGCATGCAGCAATAATATGACAAGGAAAACTTTAAGGAACACTTGCAGAATGAATGCAACCTCGCCTGCTTGTGTCATGTTCATAAAGATACCCGCAATGTGGAACGGCAATAGTGGAATCAATATCGCATTGATTACCTTGCCTACAATCTCCTTGAACTCCAACGATGCGGTAAGCAAGACATTAGACTTCACAAACGTAATGCCGACGCCGATAACGAAGGACAGCAGCAGAGCAGTCATAATGTCGAATACCGGGGGCATGTCCAATTTGAAGTAACTTGTTAACAGCATCTCTTCTGGATTGCTCGCCCGAAGGCCAGATGCTCCAGACAGCAGCCACGGGAATGTTGTCTTGGCGACGCCGTATGCCAGCATGCCAGACAATACCGTGGATACATATACAATCAATGCCGTTATGCCAAGAAGCTTGCCAGCTCCTCTCCCCAACTCTCCAATGCCTGGAATAATAAAGCCAAGAATGATTAACGGGATGAGAAAGCTCAAAAATTGCCCGAATAAATGATTAAACGTAGCAAATATTCTTATAAACCAATCTGGCATAATTAGTCCCGCTCCAGTGCCGAGCAGGATTGCGATAATAATACGCGGTAATAATCCTAGTTTCCTCATAATGTACTCCCCTCCAGTGCACGCAAACAAACCAATATATATGTCCTCACACAGTATACATATGTATTCTTCTTGAACACATTGTCCATATTAGCACACAACGAACGAGAACAACACTGACAAATTGAGGTATTCATTGCTCAACTATAGGATGTACTCGTCCCCTTGAATCCATGATAACTGATTCAAGCATTCTCATTAACTTGGCGATACGATCATTTCAAGATTATGCTTCGCTGCTCATATGTGGTAATGTGATAGAGAGACAACTGCAGCGTTGCTGCAGCAAGGACAAGGAGGAAATATTTTTGAATCGCACAAAATCCATTACATTCTTCACGCTCATGCTAGTCGTACTGCTTATCGTCGCTGGCTGCGGCAATAAGCCAAGTACTGGACAGAGTGGAGCAGCAGACACAACCAAGCCTGGACAAGAGACTAACAAGGAAGCTCCGAAAGAAAACAGCGATAGCAAAAAGTCTTCCGATTCCAAAAATCCGATTGTCACGATCGAAATGGAAAGCGGAGACAGCATTGAAATTGAGCTGTACCCTGACAAGGCTCCTAACACCGTAAACAACTTTATTTCTCTCGTGAACAAAGGATTTTATGACGGGACGATCTTCCATCGTGTTATTCCAGGATTTATGATTCAAGGAGGAGATCCTCAAGGCATCGGTATTGGCGGGCCTGGTTATGGCATTAAGGGAGAATTTGCGAACAATGGAGTAGAAAATGACCTGAAGCATACGGAAGGCGTATTATCAATGGCACGCTCTCAGGATCCGAATTCAGCAGGATCCCAATTCTTCATCATGGTAGCAGACGCACCACACTTGGATGGGGATTACGCGGCCTTTGGCAAAGTGATCAAAGGGATGGAAATCGCGCAAGCGATCGTGAATGTACCAACTGGGGCTAACGACAAGCCGGAGAAAGACCAAAAAATGAAAAAGGTTACTGTAAATACATTCGGCATCACGTATCCGGAGCCTGAAAAAATTCAAAGCTAACTCATAAGCTACTATATTTGATAACAGGGACAATAGAAGGCTGGCTCCTTCTTTTGTCCCTGTTCTATTTTATATAACCCATCAATGGGAATCACGTAATCATGCTGATGTGCTGGTGAGCACTCTATTTATCGGCTTAAGGTGATTTCGCAGCCTAAGGAACGTTGTAAGGAGACAGGGGCTGCACTACTTCCGTGCGCCCCGTTGTCCTTTGCTGGCATTGCTGCGAGATGAACGAGATTGGATCGACGGCTGTGACTTGCGTACTGGCTTTCCAGAATGACGGCGACCTTCTGCTTTTGCACGATTTCCTTTTGTGAGCGCAATTGGGCCCATTAATGACTGAAAAGTGCTGTACATGGATCGTGCTTGCTGGAACATGCCGAACATCTTCTGAATTTTGCCGAACGTATTCATCAAATCATCGATTCCATACTGTCTGTTCAATGAAGTGTAAGAACCACCGCCTGCGTTGCCTGCAGCTTCTTGATTCGCAACTGCATTGGATGCAGAGGGATCCGTTGGGGTTGTCAGCCCCATTACATTTTGATTCATGTAAGGCGCAGATGCTTTCGTTCTGCCCGGCTTGCTGATAGATCGTGAGGCTGCTCTAGGCGAGGCGGACAGCTTGTGCTTGGGTTTCGAGCCTTTGCGTCGAGACGTTCTCATGATGACGACCATCCTTTACCTCTGCTTGTATGGGTGATTCCACTCTTGGTAGAGCGGAAGCCTTACAAGATAATCTATGCACTCCCGCAACAGCTCGTATAGGTATCTATCTCTTTATTCGTATTTTTGTGCCATTACCCAACTAGGGGTCTGATCTTAGGAAATACTTGCAAGGCGTTATGATAAAATACTTCCTCATGATGACGTTCCGGAATGACTGCTTTTATAAAGTCAATGTAGGTTCCAATCGGTGCAAGTGGCCAATCTGTTCCGAAGAGCAGCTTATCATAGCGGTCACAATACACGATGGCGTGGCGCAAATGCTGAAAAAATAATGGCGACTCCTCGTCCAAACGCGCAAATCGCCTTGAATCTCCCACAAGCAGCCCCGACAGATCTGCATACACGTTTCGATTCTTATATACGACCTCTGCTCCGTCCAGTACCCATGGATCACCGAAGTGTGCCATCATCATCGTCACATCACGATGCTTCACGGCCACTTCATCAATCGTTAACGGATGGGCGTATTTCAGCAGCCCCCGTTCTGAATACGTATCTCCACAGTGGAATACAACCGGAACCTCGTACTTGGCAGCCAACTCATATACCCGATCATAGACACTGTCGAATGCATAGAATGGATAATAGCCAAGATATAATTTCAATCCCACTGCTTGCGGCTTCTGCAGTTCGAGCTCTGTCCGTGCCCATGCCTCTTCACCGCATTGATAGGGATTAATGCCAATACAATAAGCAATCGAAGGAGGGAGCACATCCACAAGATCAAGTACCATCGGGTTATGGGCCTCAGCATCAGGGAATCCCTCTGCTTTCGTCTCTGCCAGCCCCATTCCGATACCGAAGACAACACCATGCTGTGCGTATTCTTGCAGAAGCCCCTTCACACTGTAATCTACCTTGGATAATTCGTCTGCCGTACGCTGGAACTCCTCGATTCGGGACAGGTGCATATGGGCATCAATGATTTTCACCCCTTGACCACCTCCGGCTCAGATTCCGGAAAACGAATAGCACGAAGATCGGTTAGCGCCTCCGGTTCGATTCTTTCCATCGAGAACATCAGCATAACGGGAGAAGTACGCTGAGTATGACCGTTCGGGATGTGCAGCTTGTGAATCACATTTGTATGTGTCACTTCTTTATTGGCATACACGCTCGAGCGAGAAATCGTATGATCCGTAACGATGTGCATAATGGCTGTCTTATCCCTGGAACCGAATCGATAATCAGAATTTTCATATACATCGACAACTCCCTTACCTTGAGGGAAAGCGATTGGCTTTCCGTTCGAAGAATGCGCTTCGAGCCAGCTATTTTGCTCAGGTTCCCCGTTATTAATGAACATTTCTTGCTCCAATCGATCATTCAAATAAGCTTGAGAAGCTTGATGCACATCTGTGAATTGGCATAATACCGGTACACCTGGCAACAGTAAATAATAATTGCTCAATCGAATCCCCTTATACTTTTCATGCTCACGAATATGAAGATCAACCCGAATTCCCTGCCATTCATTACGATGCTGATCAAACAGCTTAACAAATTGTGCAGACCGTTCTTGTTTTAAGGCTGACAGCATCGTAAGCTGATCGAGGCTGGAATAAAGCCCACCGACAAATGGATTCCACCATGACTTAACGTCCCGAGCTGGGAAATTACTCATTAACCATTCTTCCCCTTCAACTTCGAGCGAGAACAGAGAAGAATAATAGTCAGGTGCCGCTTTCATCCGAATAACTCCGTTATCAACCGTGTATACGGTATACTCCGACTCCACCGTCTCGGTGCAATCAATCGGGCTCGATAACTGACGGAAGATTGCTGAATGATACTGCCCTAGTTCTACATCCAAGCATGTGTGAGCATCAACAACATCAATCGATTGAAGAAGTGGCCGCAACGTCACGCTTGCTTGCGTCACCTCCTCTTCAGGCGATATGGAGCACTGGGCTTCAATCTCTGCCGAATAGCGGTATGACATCTGCACATTGCCACTCCATATGCCATGTTTCCGATCCTCCAAGATCATGGTAGGTTCGCCCTTCACGAACGGATTCCGATCTACTGGCTGCAGATGCGTCTGAGGGGTAAGTTCGATATGCTCATCCCATCCCTCCTGCATGGAACAAGCTCGAAATGCCTTCCAATCCACAAAGCTTCCCAGTGAAATGAATATGGGCTCACTCTTCACTGTCTTCCAAGCATCAAGCATCCCTATATTCGTATCCAAATCCATATACCAGCCTTGAAACTTCAATTCGTATTTCTTACCCCAGCTTATCCCGATCGGCAGCTCGTCTCCGCGGCTGAATAACCAACGTTCCGTTATTAGGTTGCTATCCCAGAACTCATATTCACTTCCGATAGAATCATTCATTTCTACAAACTGACCCGCATAAGGAATGATTGCGCGGTAGAGATCATGTCGAACGGATTGGGATATCCATAAATCTTCAAGCAGCGGCTTATCCCCTTCATTCGTTGCTTCGAACCAGCGTTCAACGATGCCATCGCCATGAAGCCGAGTCATTACTTTCAATAAGACGCCCGGGAAAGCTGAGGAGCGGTAATGCACTTCCTTCACCATGGCTCCGTTCTCTTCTCTTGCAAAAGACACATGACTAGGCGCTGCCTTGGAGAACTCATCCGAAAATGGCTTGCCTAGTTTCGGAAATAAGAGACTCATGTGCTTGTCCATTCCGACGCAGCTAAGCGTTGTGTCGTTATGCTCCTTCATGAGAGATACTGCATATTTTCCATGTCCAATCTGCCATCCTGAGTTGCAACGCCCCCCGTAAGCTGCACCTATCCCTGGGAATGACGCACTGATTAACGGAAGGAATGACAATGATTCTCCAGACCCTGTCTCAACTTGTATAAGAAGCTCGGTTTGGTAATAACCGAATTGAAGAACTTGATACCGGAGTGGAATGGACTTGCAGGAGAGCGGCTCTATCTGAATTTCGAACTGGCTGTGCTCCCAATCGATCTGATCTTGAGAAGGAAGCATGAAGCGGAACGTCGCTGACTCTGCCAGGTGACTTGCGATGTCAAGATAGGCAACGCCTTGCTTCCTATGGAAGGCGCCGAGATCAGGAAGCCTCAATTCCACAGCAGCGGGCTGTTTCGGAACAACACCGACTCGGAACTGTGCGGATTTCCCATTGATCAACAGCTCTGTACATACAGTTGGAGTCGTTCTCCACTGGCTGATTTCCTCCTGCAATTGCTGAACATTGAATTCTGCCTGGAGGGTTGCTTCTCCAATCACATCAATTGATGACTGCCAATCAAAATGAATATTGCGATCACTCTTCCCTTGAAGTTCGATGTGAAGAGGTTTCCCTGACTTATTTACGAGATGGTAGTGAATCGAGTAGGTTCTTCCGCAAATCAGATCCGGCTGCGCGATCTCGGCCGTCAATATATAATCATTCGTATCAATCAGCCTCATACCGCGTCCTCTTCGTTCAAATTCCACTCTCAGCTTCTTGCCGGACTTCTCCCACTCATACCGATAATAGTCGAACCCATTCTGCTTGATGCCGTCTGGTACGAGGGTGATTTCTCTCACGGAATCCTGATACCAATCAAAATACTCAAAATGAGATGCCAATGCTTCTGTGCGGACTACCGTTGGGATAAAGTTCATGAGATGTGTCGTTTCATCCCGATCCTCCCAGAAGAACCCGCATTTTTTATATAAAGGAACCGCCTTCGTATTGCTTTGCCACGTGTACAAATCCAATCTTGGCCATCCTAATGTAATCGTGTCATCAATGACTTGAAGTAAGAGCTGCTTGCCAATCTTCTGCCCATGATAGTCGGGATGGACATTTAATAAATGCACATACAGTGCGCCCGTGTCTTCCCGATACTCGCATATTTTGCAATAGCCTACGACCCGTTCGCCGTCTAGTGCTAAGTATAAGGCTAGAGTATCCGCACTCTCCTCCCTCTGCCGCACTTGCTGTGCCGTCATCCTTGAATTTCCGCCGCCGAATGATTCATGACTATCATTCCACATGTCGGCGATCGCTGCTGCCAATTCAGGTCGATACTTCTCAATTTGGATTGTACGAATCATACCGCAACCTCCCAAGATTACTTCAACTAGAGCTAGCGGAGATGCCATTATATGACATCGCCACTGTTGATTATAACATCATATCAGTGGATAAATGTTACATTTGAAATACACTTTCGAAATCACGTTCTCCCTCGTAAAACAGTCCAAAATGTAGTTGACAAGCTCAATCGTGAACAGCTACGATATGATTGTTCATATGTCCATATATTGGAATTTACATCGTCGCCATCCTTACGATTCCCTGACTTTGGACGTTCCTTTCATTCACTGCAACTCATTTGTTGTTTAGCTTCGAATGCATAATTGAATCCCCCTCTAGCGTATATTGAGGAATTTCCAATTTGTAGATCTAGAATATACGTTCTCAATCACAGTACATAGCGTCTTAGGTAGATTGGATGTGGAACTAGTATGAAAATACGGAGAACAAGACCGGACTTTCTCCTACTGCTGCTAACTGTCTTATTGGTAAGCTTCGGAATCATGATGACATTTAGCGCAAGCTCATATACCGCGCTGCAATATTATAAACAACCTTGGTATTTCGTTGATCGCCAGCTCGGATTTGCCTGTGTTGGATTCGTTCTTATGCTGCTGTTTATGTGCATCCCCTACCCGAAACTCAAGAAGCTATCTGTCCTACTTGTCTTCGGCTCCATTGCCACCTTACTGCTCGTCCTGCTCATTGGCAAGGATGTAAATGGTGCAAGGCGCTGGCTTATGATAGGCGGCTTCACCATACAACCGACAGAGTTCATCAAACTATTTGTGCTGCTATATGCATCTATTCTCATTGCCCGCAAGGGAGACAAGATTCGCAGCTTCAAGCTCGGGCTACTTCCACTCCTATTCGTGGTTGGCTGCATCGCCTTATTAATATTGAAACAGCCGGATTTCGGATCTTCCCTGCTTATCATCATTGTAACCGGGGTTCTCATCTATGTCGGTGGTGCAAAGCTGTCCCATCTTCGTTCGATCCTGCTAGGACTGACGCCCATTATCATATTCCTAGCCGTGTTCAAAAGCTATCGGTTGAAGCGGATTACTTCCTTTATGAATCCGTGGGACGATCCTGATGGAAGCGGCTATCAGCTGATTCAATCATTATATGCTGTATCCCATGGCGGGATTGCTGGGACTGGATTTGGGCAGAGCATACAGAAGATGTCTTACCTGCCAGAGGCACACACAGATTTCATTTTCTCCATCATTGCGGAGGAATGGGGGTTATCAGGTACAATCTGTTTTCTCTTGCTCTACTTCCTCTTCCTGGCTCGTGGACTGCTTGTAGCCTTGCGTTGCAATGAACCGTTCGGACTAATCCTAGGTACGGGGATTATTTCTATGATAGGCATTCAACTTGTGATGAACATAGGCGCTGCCACAGGATTTCTGCCGATTACAGGTATCCCGCTTCCCTTCATCAGCTATGGAGGCTCTTCCCTGATTGTATGTATGACTTCGGTTGGCATGCTGCTGAACATCTCTCGCTACACCTATGAGACTCAACAGGCTGAAAGTGAAAATATAAAGAGGAAAACGAGGTTTACTCATGAAAGAAAGATTGGAGCGTATTAACTATGTCATTAGCTGTTGGTATCGATCGGTCTCGTTCTAAGTAAAAGCAGCTGCCAGAAATCCGAAAGCAGCTAACACTTATCTGAATCGAATCCATATAGCCTGCCATCATGATACTGTTGCACACTGTTGCTTTACCATGAAGCACGTTGAGGCTACACGGATAAGAACACGAACTTTAGAACATGCCAAAAAACCCGCGACTCCGCGGGTATCTTTATGTATTCGACTTGCGGTACAACATGCAGCCGTGCATCGCCTAGTCTGTTTATATTTCTTTGTTCGAATCCTGACCAATGGTCATACGATATTTCAATTCCGTAATATTTTGCTCCATTTTACGAACGATTTCCTCAATAAATTTGACATCCACAGACGGCTCCGTGTTTACGATTTCTTCACGTTCACGATGCATCATTGAGATCTTATTTGCTCGTTCTTGCAGCTTCAATTCCTTGTATTTCTCCAACAGATCAGAGATTACCGCATAGAATTGGCTGTAATCCTTAATAATATCATCCAAGAATGCATCTACTTCATCGGGATCATATCCACGGAATTTGATCTGAAAATCCTTCTGATGAATGGTGAATGCATCCAGCGTAATTCCTAGCTGCTCAAACAATTCCTTCTGATGATCATATTGATCGTTCTTATTCTCTTCCATCTCTGTTCCTCCGTTCCATGCCAACCGGATCGCCTTCCTATTCCAAGTTGCGATCGATTTTATCTAAAGAACACACTATCAGCACTAACCGAACATTTCAAGTGTTTCCTTGTAACCTGTAAGTAAATGGCAAGAAAAATCCTTCTTAGCCCGCGTCAAATCGGAAAATGCCCCAGTCTTGTATGATAAGACTGAGGCAAGGTGCCTACACGATTACACGGTATCGTTGTCCTTAGCTGCGGAACGGTTCGCTCCCGCTTGTTCGAAAGCTTCTGCACTAAACTCCACATTATTGGCCTGCTCAGGAACAGGAAGCTTATTCAGCTTCGTGGATTGAACCTCTGCTTTTGTAGCAACTTGATCATCTTGAGATTGCTTGTTGTTCATTACTGCCCCTCCTTTCCCTAACCTAGGATCGAAGGTTATTATGTGCATGAACATGCATTTCCATACCTATCCATCACATTGTTCGTAGTGGATTAGGAATTCACTACAGCAGCATTCCCGTTTATATAAGTCCGTTCTTGCAGTGAGATTTCGATAATACGATGAAGCAGATCACCGTACGATATCCCCGCTGCTTGTGCACTTTTAGGCAATAAGCTGTTTTTCGTCAACCCAGGAAGCGTATTGACTTCAATCACGTACGGAGTTCCTTGATGTAAAATCATATCAATACGAGCGTATACACTGCATTGCGCAGCTTCATATACGCCAAGAGCAGTCCGGCTAACCTGCTGCATCACTTGCTCCGGCAGCTCGATAACTACCTCGTCCGCACCACCATCTTCGTACTTGGAGGTATAATCGAAAAATTCCCCCTTCGGCTTAATCGATAGAATTGGCAGCATTGCTCCATCTAATATGGAGCATGTGATCTCTTCGCCTCGAATATATTGCTCAATCAGCACTTCCGAATCATATTGGAACGCTTCCTCTAAGGCCGCGACAAGCGCATCACGATTGTGCACCAACTGTACACCGATGCTGGATCCGCCTGCGTTTGGCTTAATGACGAGCGGATAACCTAGGTCTGCCTCAATCCGATCGATATCATAAGCGGAATTCGATCGCAGCATAAGCCAATCCGCTGTTGCGAAGCCTTCAAACTTCACTAGCTTCTTCGTCAGCAGCTTATTCATACATAAACTGCTTGACAATATCCCGCCCCCGGTATACGGAATCCCGAGCGTATCAAGTGTTCCTTGAATGGTGCCGTCTTCTCCAAACGCCCCATGCAACGCGAGGAGCGCGATATCAATCCCTGTAACCTTGTCAATCAGCTCTGCTTTGCTGTTCAATACAATAGGTACCGCCTCATACTTGCCAGTTAGGTGTTTCATCATTTCCTGACCTGTCATAAGCGAGACGTCCCGTTCTGTAGACACGCCCCCCATAATGATACCAACCTTCATCTGTTATCCCCCCTGGATGATTTGCTTTATTACGTTCCCTATGATTCGAGTCCCTCGCTCGATGTCTGGCTCCGATACGCGTGAAAATCCAATTCGGAATGTGTTGGCGCCTCCTCCATCTGTGTAGAATCGGCTTCCAGGTGTAAATAGAACGCCCTGTTCACGGCACTTCATAAGTACATCCTCAACATTAACCGAAGGATCCAGTTCAATAAATAAGTGGAGTCCACCATCGCCCCATAATCTGCGGAGTGGAATATGTTGTTCACAACACTGTACAGCCCATTCGTACTTGCGTTTATATACGGATTTGGCTTTTTTCAAATAAGATTCAAAATGCCCATTGTGTAAGTATTGATAGAGTACCGCTTGATCCAATGTTGAGGTATGGATCGTTCGAGCCCTCTTCATACTAACGAGATATGAAATGAGCTGCTCATCTGCAATAATCCAGCCGATTCTCATCCCTGGAAACAGAATTTTAGAGAAACTCCCAATATAGATAACATGATTAGCCCCGCCAGCGCAGGCAATAAGTGGTGCGACATGCGCACCTGAATAGCGCAGTTCCTCACTAAAGCCGTCTTCGATTACGGGTATGCCGTGCTTGGCAAATAAGCGTATTGCAGTCATCCGCTTGCTAGGAGACATCACGACTCCAGTAGGATTCTGATAGGATGGGATTAAGTATGCCAGATCATAGGAACGTTCCTCTAATGCATTCGTTACCTGTTCCATGTTCATCCCATCGTGCTCCATCGCAATGCCTTCGATCTTGAGGCCATGCATCTTGAACAATTTGATGGCACTATGATGGGTAGGATTCTCACAAATGACACGCCCATGACGCTTATCCATAGCAGATAGGACAATATCGAGTCCTTCCGTGAAGCCGTTCGTAATGAGCATATCCTTGCCCTTCATATCAATGCCCTTAGATTCCATATATCGCTTCAACTCTTCAATTAGCGGCTGATATCCCTGAGCATATCCGTAATTCAGCATAATCTCGCCTTCGACTGCAATACGGTCTACCAATGCCTGCTTAACATATTGAAGTGGAAATAATGATTCATCTGGCGCAATACTCATAAACGAGATCATTCCGCGCTCGCCGCGTACACCGTGTTTCATCACATCCATGCGCTCAGCAGTTTGCGCCTTCTCGCTCATTCTCTTGTTCCAGTCCATATTTGCTACAATTGTATCGGCTCGTTCAGCAGGTGAAGCATAGCTGCCCTGCCCAGGGATTGAATAGATGAGCCCTTCATCAGCAAGTTCTTGATAAGCTGCAATAACGGTGTTGCGGCTTACACCCCATACATTGCCAAGCTCCCTTGTCGAGGGAAGCTTCTGATCAGCTGTAAGCCATCCGCGATTAATGAGCAGTCGCAAATAATCTCTAACTTGCAAATAAGCTGGTCTCCCTGGGATCAGCTTAAAATCTTGGAACATGTGCTCAACTCCCCTTTCTTATCTTGGCACAAACCCTTCCAATTGAGAAGAACCACATTCAGGTTATTTTACAACCGATGCGGTTCTTAGTCGATGTGATAGTGGAATCTAGCACTCTGCTGTAGTAAACTAGTAATGCATCATCCAGATATGATTTGGACGAGCTCTAGGAAGCAACACGATTACTATTAATATTGACTACTACATTGGAGTGATTGCTTGTGACAACGTTACCATTGAATGAACGTGGAATTCCGGCAAGCCGCATCGTGCTTGGCTGCATGGGAATGGGCGGAAGCTGGGATAATGAGCCGTATACAAATGAACATGTGAAGCGTGCGGAAGCTGCTATTGAAGCGGCGCTTGAGATTGGCATCAACATGTTCGACCATGCGAATATTTACTCCCGCGGCAAAGCGGAGCAAGTATTTGGCGACGTGCTGAAAGCGCAACCAGAATTACGCGAGAAGATTATTATCCAATCCAAATGCGGCATTCGTTTCGCTGATGGTGATATTCCGGGAAGATATGATTTCTCCAAGTCTCATATCTTAGAGAGTGTCGACGGCATTCTTAGTCGTCTCGGTACCGAATATTTGGACATTTTGCTGCTGCACCGTCCTGATCCTCTGATGGAACCGGAAGAAGTCGCTGAAGCATTCAATCAATTGAAGGAATCCGGCAAAGTGCGTCATTTCGGCGTATCCAATATGAGTGCAGGTCAGATTCGACTTCTGCAATCATGCTTCAATGAACCGTTCGTTGCGAATCAGTTGGAAATGAGCTTAGCCCGCTATGGCTGGCTGGATGCAGGCGTGCACGTGAATCAAGCAGCAGCTGCCGACGATACCTTCCCAGATGGAACGCTAGAGTACTGCCGCATGAACGGCATTCAAATTCAATCTTGGGGACCGCTGGCGCAAGGCTTGTACTCTGGACGAAATCTTGACAATGAACCCGAATCGGTTCAATCTACCGCTAAGCTTGTTCAGAAGCTAGCTTCTCAATACAACACAACTTGCGAAGCGATTGTACTTGCATGGTTAATGAGACATCCAGCACATATTCAGCCCGTAATTGGTACTGTTAATCCAGAGCGAATCCGCGCTTGCAAGGATGCAACTTCCATTACATTGACACGTGAAGAATGGTATTCTCTCTATGTCAGCACGAGAGGCCGTATGCTGCCTTAATCATCGTTGACGCAGCGATATAGATGACTGAAGAAGCGGCATCCGGATGGATACCGCTTCTCTTCTGTTGAATACGAATTTGATCGTTCAATATCGTAAATTCAAGATGATTCAATGTACATAATGATTCGATGTGCATATTGACAAATAATTATTTATGTGTTATGATTAAATATTTATCTATTGATATTAAATTCCATCCGTGATAAAACATACTATGCTAAGACGTAATGGCAAGCCTTACTCACGATGGAGGGATATACAATGATCGTTGCACCAGGAATCATGATGTTAGAGTTGGAATCTGAAGGCATCGGAGGACCAGTAGCACTTCATCCTACTCTAATATGGGATGAAGAGGATGCAATACTAATCGACACTGGGATGCCAGGGGATTGGATTCGAATCCAGCAGGCGATGCAAGAAGCAGGCGTGCCGCTAGATCGATTGCATGCTGTCCTGCTTACCCATCAAGACCTCGATCATATCGGGAGTCTGCCTGATGTGGTATCATCCAAGAACGGCAATCTCGAAGTGATAGCGCACCACGAAGACGCCCCCTACATAGAAGGCAAATATCCACTCATTAAGACAAGCCATGAAGCTATGGCGAAGCTTCTGCCGCTGCTGCCAGATGAACATCGTCCTAAGGTTCTGGCCATGTGCGATATGCATCCATCAGCGAACGTAACCCGATTAATTACGGATAATGAAGTTCTTCCTTACTGCGGCGGAATCCACATTATCCACACGCCTGGCCATACAGCAGGGCATGTCAGCGTCTATTTGGAACGCAGCCGTATCTTGATAGCCGGCGACGCGATGATAAGCGTCGATGGAATGCTGCAGGGCCCCGTCCCGCATGCAACACTGGACATGGACAGTGCAATTCACTCTCTCGACAAGCTGACCAAATATCCGATTGACACAGTTATCTGTTATCATGGCGGTCTGTCCGAACAGAACATACACCATCAGATCCTGCAACTATCACATTCGTCGATAACGAAGCCGTAATAAAGAGGGCAGCTAACCAACATCCTATTGTGGTTAGCTGCCCTCTTCTTTCCTTTTGAAATCAACACACCATACACTTTTCAAATCTGATAATGAAATAGCCACCTCACTGGTTCCTACTCTTACATTTCCTGCTCGCTCATAGAAATATTGATTATTACGTATTGACCTTCACATCATGTCATCCTTTACACTATGTTTGTGGCCGCATTATGAAGGAGTTGGTACCAACAATGCATATTCTTGAATTATCTAAGCTTACAGGAGTCAGTCTTCGTTCCCTGCGTTATTACGAGCAGAAGCATCTGCTGTCCCCCGCTCGTTCAGAGAATGGGTATCGCATATACGAAGACATCGATGTCCAGCGCGTTCAGCTGATCCAGTTATTCTTGAAGCTTGGAGTTAGCACTGATGAGATAGCGCGCCTGATTCAGAACTGTGAAGGGTTGCCAGGGCGTAACAGCAATAACAGCAATAACAGCAATAATAGCAATCATCAAGCTGAATGCGCTGCAGCATTTTATGAAGAACGACTTCAGGAGATAAGAGAACAGATTCAATTATTACGAGAAGCAGAGCTGCGACTAGAAAAACTAGTTACTCATTGGAAGCAACATATAACAGACAATTAATATTGTAATTTGAGAAGAAACGAGGGATTTCCTATGCTGTTTTTGGATCATGTTACACTGGCAGTACCTAATTTGTCTCAAGCAGTCCATCTTATTCAAGAGACTACTGGCATTATATTTACGAAGCAAGTCATTCCGTTCCCAGGAACAATTGGGCAGGTTGCCTATTTAAGAGAGGGATTTATTGAACTCATCGCCTTAGAGGATTTAGAAGAAGCACAGAAGACGCCATTAGGCTCAGCATTCGCTGCATTTGCCTCTCAGCGTGCAGGGATTTTCGGAGTCGCATTAGAAGTAACAGGAGGGTTGCCTTCATTTATTGAACCTGCAAGAAGTCTAGGAATACCTTACATAGGACCTAACCATCAACTCGCTCCATTAGAAGACGGAACCAGCATCTCTTTTCAGACGGCCTACATTGGACCACACATGCCGTGGTTAATCGAGTACGAGCAATCGCGTGTCTGGCCTAGTTCATATACATTGATAGGAGTCGAAATTCAAACAACGAATATTGAAGAGCATCTAACTGTGTATTCCAGTGCCTATCAGCTGCAAGCATCCATTGCAACAGATTCCGGCAGCCTGGATCGGATATTCTTGCTTGATCGTGGTTGGTTATCACTTCGTCATACCGATACAAATGAAACATCAGGATTTAACGCCGTTGTTTTGAAGAAGGATAGCGATACATTCCGTATTCTGTGTACATCTCAGGGTGTACAAGTAACTTCGTAAGGATGCTGGCTTCATAAGTCTCCTTGTTCGCCATCATAAATTCATTACTCGTTTTTTTTGATTGATTTTATTCGAATTTAATTTGATCTAACTTTCACATAGATTGAATTTGGTGTATGATGGGTAATAGTGGAATTCGAGGAGGTATGATATGATCTTACGACGTCTTGCAATTGGGCTCGTTTTCATTGTACTTTCAGTATTGTATGTGTACATTTGGCAAAATGGAGATCTCCACTCCTTATTCAACATCAATTGCTATTTAGGTTTAGGGTTGTGGGTAGTCGGTTCCCTTTTCTCGGGTCTATTCAAGGATGATACGAAGCTTAAATTTAATATGGGCCATATTCCAGAAGAAGACCAACGAAGAAATATTAAATTTAGCGGTACGATGTTTTTAATTGGGCTGCCGTGTATTGTAACATCCATCATTATCTTTACTTTTGTCCTATAAGCGAGCGGCTTAATCATCATATAAGAAAGAGAGGATGTTAGCCCCATCTACTTGGTGGGCACATCCTCTCTTTGTATTATTGATACATAACTGTGAATTGAACGATTGAATAGCGGTATAACTACACATACACCTGGTGCAAATATTGCTCGAGCCTCTCCTTCACCTGTGGCCATTCCTCATCAACTATGCTGTACACATTCGAGTCGCGAATATACCCGTCCTCCATCACCCGATGTCGGCGCAATTTCCCTTCGTATACGGCTCCTAACCGCTGAATGGCGCGATTCGAGCGCTCATTGCGCACATCTGCCGTCAGCTGAACACGAATCGTATGCAGCTGTTCAAAGCAATATTGCAGCAGCAAATACTTGCACTCTGTATTGATGCGAGTACGCCATACAGAAGGATGATACCATGTGCCGCCAATCTCGGCATATCGATGCAAGGCAGACATATTCATTATTCTCGTTGCGCCAATAATTCGCTCTGTAAGCTGATCAATGACAACGAATGGATACTCAGTCCCCTTCTCGCGGTTCAGAACAGCATCATGAATCACTCGTTCTGCATCCGTAAGACTGCGGATGGTGCGCGGCAAGTAGTGCCAAATATCAGGATGAGATGCTGCTTCATATAAATCTTCCTTATGTTCAGGAAGCATCGGGATCAGCTTAGCACTGCTCCCCGTCAGCTCGAACAATTGATTGTTCATTCGTATCCATTCCCCCGATGGTCTGATAGGTATAGAGTGCAGTCTGTAACTTGTCTATGTATTGCTGCTCATGACTTGAACACATAAATTGAATTGAAGGGCGAACTGACGTATCCGATGACTGCTTAAGCTGGTTTTCCTGCATTACTTGTGCTAGACGCTGCACGGTGCCATGGCTGCCGTCTATAAGCTGGATATGAGCAGGGATGATGTCTCTCAATATGTGCTTGTAATAGGGATAATGTGTACATCCTAACACAATTGTTCCATACTGATTCAAATCCAATCCAGCAAGCTTATGCACGAAGTAGTCTCCTATCACTCCCTTATCAAAGTTTAACTGCTCGCAATATTCTACCAATTCCGGCAAGGGAATCGAATCCACAATATGTTCCTCGTCAATTCGACTGATTAATGTATGGTATTTGTTCTGACTTAAGGTTAAAGCTGTCGCGAATACAAGCACACGCTTGCCATTGTCGCGGTTCATTTCCACGGCAGGCTTGACTGCTGGCTCCATCCCGATGATCGGAATGTCGTACTTCCGTCTTAGTTCAGACGCTGCGATGCTTGTCGCTGTATTGCACGCAATAACAAGCGCCTTAACATTGTGCTGCATGATGTCTTCCACAGCTGAATCTACATGGCGCATTACTTCGGATTGAGATTTCGTCCCATAAGGGACATGCAGCGTATCTGCATAAAATAAATATTGTTCATGCGGCATATGCTTCATAGCCTCAGCCAACACGGTTATTCCACCGATTCCAGAATCAAAAAAAGCGATTGTCATTCCATTCACCTAGCATTCTTATTAGCATTGCAACATCTAGTTGTCGATGCTTATATTGTACTCCTTTTCGGCGGTGAATCCTATCGAAATTTGTCAGAAAGCAAATGAAAAAACCTGCTGCACCAGCATGATACCGGTACAGCAGGTTCTTAGATTCTCAACCTATTGTTCCTTCAACTATTCATCTATCAGCTTCGTGTACTGCTCTGCATTCAGCAAGTGCTTCACAGCTTCCTCAACGCTGCCTTCTACTTCAACTTCTGCAATCCATCCATCTTCGTAGGGGCTGCTGTTCACAAGCTCTGGCGACGCTTCCAATCCATCATTGACCTTCGTAATTGTTCCGGATACCGGACAGTACAACTCAGATACGGTCTTCACCGATTCAATTGATCCCATGCTGTCCCCTGCGGACAAGCTGGTTCCTACTGGCGGAAATTCGATGAATACGATGTCTCCCAGCTGGGATTGTGCATGATCTGTAATGCCAACCCGTACCGTATTGCCTTCTATGGCAACTACCCATTCATGCTCTTCACTATACAACAATCCATTCTTCACTTCACTCATGTCAACGCCCCATTTCATTCATAATGTCATTCATCAGGCCGTCTATCCAATCGAGATCGTAAAAATGGACAGGAAGCGGCCTTGTCGCCTTGTTCTCTGTCCTCGGTACCTGAGAGTTCCCGTTCCTCCACAGCCACAACTGCGGTTGAACTTACCCCTTTGGCGGCATAGAAAATGCACTCTCCAGAGCTGCGTCAGAATGGCGGTTATGGAACCTGAGAGATTCATTGCCAATCGGCGGCTGGCAACTTGCTCCTTCGGTGTTGACAATCGCAATTGTCAAACTCTCCCGACCTTCCTCGTTCGCGAATTACGATTAAACTGGGTAATTATAACACCATTAGATTATTGCAAGATATGCATGATTGTCAATATGACAAGCTATGAAATCAGTTGTGAAGAAAATATCAATTGACAAAGTGTGGAAAGCTCAACTAATGTAGAGATGACAGCTGAAAATGGCGAATGATGGTAAAGGGAGAGACTGCTGAGACATAGCAGCGCCGAAGGAGTAAGCCTGAATGGGTGAATCTCTCAGGCAAAAGGACTTTTACCGGACGCACCTCTGGAGAGCACTGCTATTCATGAAAACGAATACAGTCACCCAAGGGGAAAGTCGATGGTAGACACGGAAACAAACAATTTGTTTGCGACAATCGGCGACACTCTCAGGTACAAAGGACAGAGCGAGAGAATGAGAGGATGCGATGCATCCACTTTTCTTTCGGCTGTCCTTTTTATGTTCGTATACCGATAATTAGTCCAAATACGCGTATCGAGGTGAATTCATGAGTCAATTGAAGAGAACGCCAATATTTGATCAATACTCTGCTTATCCGGGTGCACGCTGCATTGACTTCGGCGGCTGGGAGCTCCCTGTTCAATTTATCGGCATTCAGCGAGAGCATGAAGCAGTTCGTACACATGCAGGTCTATTCGATGTCTCCCATATGGGTGAATTTATCGTAAGCGGCCCTGCCTCCCTGACATTTCTTCAACAGATGACAACAAATGATGTATCGCGGCTCGAGGATGGCAAAGCACAATATACGCTGATGTGCTACCCTGATGGAGGAGTTGTCGATGATATTCTCATTTATCAGATGAAGAGCGACCGTTACATGCTCGTTGTTAATGCCTCCAACATCGATAAAGACTACGCATGGCTGCAGAAACACCTGATTCATGGCGTTACCTTGACCAATGTATCGAATCGCACAGCATTGCTTGCCCTTCAAGGGCCGAATGCCCAAGCTATTCTTGCTGCGGTAACTGAAGCACCTATTGATTCGCTCGCACCATTCCATTTCCTATCAGATGCACAAGTCTGCGGCGTATCAACATTGCTGTCTCGCTCAGGCTATACCGGTGAAGATGGCTTCGAACTCTACTTGTCCGTAGAGGATGCAGCACACGTATGGAATGAACTGATTCGCGCGGGCGAACCGTTCGGCTTGCTCCCAGCAGGGCTTGGTGCTAGAGACACCTTGCGCTTCGAGGCACGTCTCCCCCTCTATGGACAAGAAATTACAGCCGATATCTCGCCGCTTGAGGCAGGACTAGCACGATTCGTCAAGCTGGATAAGGGCGACTTCATCGGCCGTGTAGCATTAACGAAGCAGAAGACCGATGGACCGGCACGAAAGCTGGTTGGCATTGAGATGATCGACAAAGGCATTCCTCGCTCCCATTATCCAGTGCTTGCAGATGGGCGCGTGATCGGAGAAGTTACAACAGGAACACAGTCGCCGACATTAAAGCGCAATCTAGGGCTGGCCTTGATTGAATCCGCATTCTCTGAATTGGATACAGAAATTCTTGTCGAAATTCGCGGCAAGCAGTTGAAAGCCCGCGTCGTCTCGACTCCATTTTATAAACGAATCCCGACCCCTGCCAAAGGAGCGAATCCATCATGAAGCATCGTTACATTCCAGTGACGGAACAAGATCAGGCTGACATGCTGCAGCAGATCGGCATCTCTTCCATTGACGAGCTATTCCGCGATATCCCAGCCTCCATTCGTTACAATGGAGTACTGCCAATGTCTGAACCATTAGATGAAGCAGCCATGATGAAGCATATGAAGGAATTGGCCTCCCGCAATGCTAACAGTGAGAGCCATACCAGCTTCCTTGGTGCTGGAATATACGATCATCATATCCCTGTAGTCATTCAGCATCTAGTCTCTAGATCAGAGTTCTATACAGCCTATACACCCTATCAACCTGAAATCAGTCAGGGTGAATTGCAAGCAATCTTTGAATTTCAATCCTATATATGCGAGTTGACTGGTATGGCTGTTGCCAATGCCAGCATGTATGATGGCGCTACTGCACTTGCAGAAGCTGGAGCACTGGCGGTTGGCGCAACGAAGCGCAAGCAGCTTGTCATCTCGAGCACTGTCCATCCAGAAGCGAGACAGATTGTTCGCACAATGGCTCGAGGACTTAATGTTGAAGTAGTCGAGATTGGATATCAAGACGGCGTGACTGACCTTGCTCAGCTGGAGCGTGCTGTCACGGACGAGACTGCTGCCGTACTGATTCAGTCCCCGAACTTCTTCGGATGCATTGAAGATGTGCGCGCCATTGAACCGATTGCACATGCAAATAAAGGCCTGCTCATCATGAGTACGAATCCACTGAGTCTTGCTATGTTGGAGAGCCCTGGCAAACTAGGTGTCGACGTATGTGTTGGAGATGCCCAGCCGCTTGGCATTGCAGCATCTTACGGCGGTCCTACATGCGGTTTCTTTGCCGTTGCAGAGCCCTATATGCGCCGCATCCCAGGCAGAATTGTCGGCTTGACCAAGGATCTGGATGGCAAGCGTGGATTTGTTCTTACACTCCAAGCGAGAGAACAGCATATTCGTCGCGAGAAGGCGACATCCAACATCTGCTCGAACCAAGCACTTCTTGCTCTTGCTGCTTCCGTCTATATGTCCGTCATGGGCAAGATGGGAATGCAAGAGGTATCGAAGCTCAATATACAGAAGTCTCATTATGCAGCTGCTTACATCAACAACAAGCCCAATCTTGGATTAGCGTTCCAAGCGCCTTATTTCAATGAATTCGTACTTCGTCTCCCGCAAGATACTGACATGGATCGATTGCAGTCTCTGCTCCTGGACAACGGATTCATTGGCGGCTTGGATCTTGGCCGCTTCTATCCTGAACTGGAAGGACATATGCTCATTGCGGTCACGGAGAAAAAATCCAAATCAGACATCGAACAATTTATTGACCTGCTGGAGGTGAGCTGCGTATGAAACCGGAACAAGCACTAATATTTGAATTGAGTCATCCTGGGCGTATTGCCTATTCCTTACCTGAATGTGATGTTCCAGAAATCGAGATTCAAGAGCTTATCCCAACTTCGATGCTGCGCAGTCAAGAGGCCGAGCTGCCTGAAGTGTATGAGGTTGATGTGATTCGACATTATACCGCCTTATCACGCCGCAACTTCGGCGTAGATAATGGTTTCTACCCACTCGGCTCTTGTACGATGAAATATAATCCGAAAATTAACGAGGATGCAGCAAGGCTGACAGGTCTCGCAGCAATCCATCCTTATCAACCTACAAGCACGGTGCAAGGGGCTCTAGAGCTGCTGTACACGCTGCAAGAGGATCTCGCTACCTTAACTGGTATGGATAAGGTCACGCTTCAGCCTGCGGCAGGCGCGCATGGAGAATGGACGGGGTTGATGATGATCCGTGCTTACCATGAGAGCCGCGGCGAGCAGCGGACGAAAGTAATCGTTCCTGATTCCTCTCATGGTACGAACCCCGCTAGTGCAACTGTAGCTGGCTTAGATACGATTACAATACCGTCTAACGAACAAGGATTCGTTGATCTGGAAGCACTCAGAGCCGCTGTTGGATCTGATACGGCAGCATTGATGCTCACGAACCCGAGCACGCTCGGATTGTTCGAAGAGCATATTGTCGAGATCGCGAGCATTGTTCATGAAGCTGGCGGATTGCTCTATTATGATGGCGCTAACTCCAATGCCATTATGGGTATTACGCGTCCTGGGGATATGGGCTTTGATGTTGTCCATTTGAATTTGCACAAGACGATGAGCACGCCTCATGGCGGCGGTGGCCCTGGTGCTGGCCCTGTTGGCGTGAAGAGCAAGCTGATTCCATTCCTCCCTTCCCCTACGGTGATGAAGCTTGAGGATGGTTCATATGAATTCGATCAAGGCTCTCCGCTGTCCATTGGACGAGTCAAGGCCTATAACGGTAACTTCGGTATCCTCTTGCGCGCCTATGTATATATTCGCACTTACGGTCCAGAAGGGCTGCGCCGTGTATCTGAATGCGCGGTACTGAATGCCAACTACATGATGCACCGTCTGGCGCCTTATTACGATATTCCATATCCAGGCGTGTGCAAGCATGAGTTTGTGATGTCAGGCAAAGGGTTGAAGCAGTACGGTGTGCGGACGCTGGATGTTGCCAAACGCCTTCTTGACTTCGGCTTCCATCCGCCAACCATCTACTTCCCGCTCAATGTCGAGGAATGTATGATGATCGAGCCTACGGAAACAGAGAGCAAGCAGACGCTGGATCGCTTCATCGATGTAATGATCCAGATCGCACAGGAAGCGAAGGAACAACCTGAACTGCTGCTGAATGCACCGCATTATACGGATGTGAAGCGATTGGATGAAACCCAAGCCGCACGGAAGCCTGTATTGAACTGTGCTTGTAATTAATTAGTAATAAGCAGCAACATGCAAAATGCCCCGAGCGCCTACCGACAATTCGGTTACGGCACTCGGGGCATTTCATTATTGGACGAAATGTAACTTACCTTCAGTCCTTCAGTATTACAACTTTAGATTGCTTTAATTATTTCTTCGCTCGGCTAACATAGAATTTAATCTTGTCACCCTTCTTCGCAGCTCCACCAGCAGGAACCTCTTGCTTAAATACTTTCCCTGCTTCCTGTTCATCCGAGTTCTCGAGAACATACTCATATTTTAAGCCGCTTGCAAGAACCTGCTTCTCCGCTTCTTCCTTCGACAAGCCCACTAAGTTAGGAACAGCAATCTCAACAGAATTCGGCGGTTCCGTCGTTGTATTCGTGTTCGGATCCGGCTGCTGGCCATCAGGCTGCTGACCGTCTGGTGGCGTTGTCGTGTCTGGCGTTGTCCCTGTCTGACCATCATGAGCACCGTTATTCGTCGTACCAGAATCCGTTGTATGATCGTCAGGTTTCTTTTCTGGCGTTGTAGGCGGGGTTACACTCGTATTGTTCGAGTTGGAATCCCGATTACGGTCACGGTCACGCTCTGTCGACTTCCGATCCGCATCATCCGATTTCTTCTCCGTCTTGCGTTCTTGAGAGGAATTGTCATTGGATGAATTATTATTGCTATCCGTCGCTGGCGGCTCTGTTACGTTTGTAGAAGAGCCGGAGTCCTGTTGGCTTGCATCTGAATCCGTTCCCGGCTCTGTTGCTGGATTCTCTGTTGCAACCTGATCGTTAGACTCTGGAGCATCAGTAGATATTGCTGCATCATTTGCCTTCGACAAGGAGTTTGCCAACATGACTGCTCCGCCCAATACGCAAATAAATACGGCAGCACATGCAAGAATGAGTATCATTTTCTTGCGACCCACATTCTCCGCGTTATCCGCTTCATAAGGTGCGGCTTCTTCTTCCTCCGCCTCTTCCTCAGCAGTGATGAGCAGCTCTGGATCCACTTTCGGAACGGGCGGCGTATAAATGCCCCCAATTGTCTTCACAGGGATGTTCGGCGAATCCATAATCTCGCGGAGTGTCAGCATGAAGGAAAACTGCGAGATTTCTCCTAAATAGACACTCTGTACGAGAGACAACAGCGCTTCCTTCTGACCTGGAGACAGTTCCTTCAATGCACCGGCCAAGCGCGACTCATACATTTCATAGTATTGAGGCACATTCAAATGCAGTGTGCTCAGCTGATACAGCAAGTAGCACAGTCCCAATGTACCGCAGCGCTCGGTCGGTGCCTCTGACCAATAGTTCATCACAAGAACTTGATGATCCTCCGTAATCCACAAGTTGTCGACAGATACGGAGAAGTTCGTAATATTCGATTCCAGCGCATCTTGAATCGCCTTACCAACTTCATATAACAAGGACAGCGTCTTGTTGGCACTCAGCGCGTGATGCTGTATGTACTTCGCCAGCGGCATTCCGTTATAGGAGGTGAACACCACGAAGAAATCACTGCCGGACGTCCCTGCATTCAGCATATGGAAGAATCGATTATTTGAAAAATGCGAGATTTGACCAAACGCTTTCTTGCATTGCTCAGCCTTATCCAGTCCCTTATTCTCTACCAAATATATAAATACATCTCTCTTAAGTGACAAATCTATGGCTTCATATAAAACTCCATCTGCCAAATGCAAAATTACCTTGCATAATTGATAACGTTCCCCAATGTAAGCACTCATATGTCTTGCTCCTCCGCGATTCATGCTTGGAAGCCCAACGCTGAACGTCGAGCTCTCCTAAGACATTATGAAGCAAATTATGATTTTTTGCAAAACTTGCATTAACGAAACATTGTGCAGCTATTTGCCAATTCCTTAAACTATCGCCTACATAGCTTAATCTGGCTCATTTTCGCAAATTTTTCAGATTATTTTCTTCCATCATTTTCATTAACGATTCATCAACATTTCGTCATCAATTTATCGTGATTTATTCGTTGTCTAGTCGTTGCTGAATCATTGATTTGACATCGTTTCATCATCGTTCGTCATTGTTCGTCATTGTTTAATCATCATTGTATCACCATCGGTCGCTCTCAATTTTACATTTGCAACGTCTTCACTACATCTCTCCATTGCTTGATCAACTGCTCCATCTTGTCATGTGCCCCTTGAACTTCCCCCATTCGTGCTGCTTGCCCTGCCCATAATGACATATATTGAGGATTATTGGTTCGAGCAGCCGACTGTCTAACGCCTCTCGTAAGTTCATTCATAATTGGATAAGCAGGTATGGAATCGTGATAAGTCTCTAGCCTGCGAATGAGATCATTCCGTATTCCTCTTGCAGGCTTGCCTGAGATTGTCCTCGTAATGACCGTACTGCATTCGTCAGATGCGCGAATGGCCGCTTGATAAGCGGGATGTGCCCCACTCTCCTTGCACAGCAGGAAAGCACTCCCTAACTGTGCTGCTTGTGCTCCAAGGGCCATGACCGCCGCTATCCCGCGTCCATCCATTATACCGCCGGCAGCAATGACGGGAACCGATACCTGATCAGCAATAAGAGGAACTAACGCCAATGTGCCGATTAGAGCTGAATAGGGGTCTCCTGCAAATGTTCCGCGATGCCCGCCTGCCTCACTGCCTTGAGCCACGATCATATCGATACCTGCAGCTTCAAGCTGTTTCGCCTCGGCAACATGTGTTGCTGTTCCTATTAAGAGGATGCCAGCTTCTCTCAATTGACGAATATAGTTCTCATCGAGAATTCCGAATGTAAAGCTGAGAATCGGAACGTTCTCTTCAAGAATGACTTGAATCTGGTTATGAAAAGTTAGCCGATAAGCTGACTCATCAAAGCAGTATGTCACTTTGCTTCTATCTTTGCTTCTACCCTCGCTGATTTCTTGACCTTGCTGATTCAGATGTCTATCGATATTCTGCAAATCTTCCATCACTGCATCCGATATATGCTGATCAATCCCGGCTGGTTCTGGTATGAATAGATTTACTGCAAAGGGCTTGCTCGTAAGCTGTTTGATTGCCCGAATTGCTTTTCGCATCTGTTCAGGCTGCATGTATCCCGCTCCCAGCGTCCCGAGCCCTCCAGCGCTCGATACAGCCGCTACAAGTTCAGGTGTGGTTGCTCCCCCTGCCATCCCTGCTTGAATAATTGGGTATTGGATGCCTAATCGATGGATTATCGTATTAGTCTTATTCAATCTATCACTCACGATTCAATCTTCCCTTCTGCACCAAGGATTTGAACATCGATCATGCTATTTTCGTACATGTACGAGATCGCCTCGTTCCACACTCCTACCCTTCGACGAAAGAGATGGAATTTCCTGTATAATGACCACTTTCACTTGTTCTGACTCCGTGCATAATTGATGCATTGACATAATGTGTTTCCCATCAGTGTCATCGTGCGTACAATGTCTATGAATCATAGCAGGGTTTAGAATTGCTGGTCGGATAAGCGTAAACCGTGTACCATCATCACTGTCGAGAAGCGCACTCACGATATTCAGAACGCGATAATGATCAATCCAACTAGAATGATAATTTCACGGAAAAGATGGCAACGTTTCCACCCTTCGCGCATATGATAAATATAAATATTTTTGCATCGGGGAAAGTTTTTGTTGCCCAACAAACATAGTTGACCTATACTAATGAAGTAGCACGAATGGAACAATTCCGCTTTTTTTTGGGGCAAATCTTGCATTGGGCAAACTTTTTAGGACATGGTGAAATCAGGAGAGTGAATGTAATGCATTCAAATGTCGTAACGCTATACAGCGCTGGCACAGGCCAGCATGTACGGTTGAATCGAATCGAGGTTCAAGGAGTACTACGGAGAAGATTACTTGATCTCGGCTTTGTTCCAGGCAATGTGATCGAAGTGCTGCAGCGCAGTCCGCTCGGCGATCCGATCGCATTCCGAGTCAATAATACAACGATAGCGCTTCGCAAGGAAGAAAGCACACTCATGTATGGTGAATTAGTTGGGAGTGATGATCAATGACAGAACAATATACGGTTGCCTTAGCCGGCAATCCAAATACCGGTAAAAGTACCTTGTTCAATTCCCTTACAGGAATGCGGCAGCATACGGGAAACTGGGCGGGAAAAACCGTCCTAACAGCAGAAGGCCACTTCAATCATGAAGGTACTTCCTATAAAATGGTCGACTTGCCGGGTACGTATTCGCTCTATTCCAATTCAGCCGACGAGGAAGCCGCTCGGGATTATATTATTTTTGAGAAACCCGATGTGACACTCGTCGTACTGGACGCGACATCACTGGAGCGTAATTTGAACTTGGCACTGCAAGTGATGGAAATGACCAACCGCGTTGTTGTCTGCATTAACTTGATGGACGAGGCGAAGCGGCTCGGTGTTAAGATCGACATTAATGCGATCGAGAAGAAGCTTGGCGTTCCTGCAGTTGCGATCTCTGCACGACACCGTACTGGGATTGATCAAATGATGGAGAAAATTAGGGGCGTAGCTTCCGGCAAGATTGTACCTGCCCCGCTGCTCGTGCAATATAACGAGGATATAGAAGAGAAAATCGCAGCACTAGAACCGATCATTCGGGAGAAGCTTGGCACATCATTTCCAACAAGATGGATTGCACTTCGTCTGCTTGACGGTGATGAGAGCTTGATCAATTCGATGAGATCCAGATGGAACTCGCCGGTCGCAGATACCGTGAAGGGAGTTGTTTCGTATGGCCACACCGCTTGCCACTAATTCAGAATCATTGGACTCCTTATTGTCCAGAGCACGCACTCTTGCAAGCGGAGAAGCAATTCGGGACGGAATTGTAACGGATATTTATCGTACGACGCGTGATATATGCAGTACAGCCGTTGTCTATGAAGACAAGAAGAAATTAAAAAGCACATACCGGTTAGACAAGATTCTAACCTCTCCGATCTGGGGCTTTCCGATCATGCTCGCCATCTTGGGTGTTGTATTTTGGTTGACGATTGCTGGAGCAAATGTTCCGTCGGAAATGATATTTTCCTTCTTCGAAGTGATTGAAGGGTACTTAAACACTGCATTTGAAGCGATGAATGCTCCTGCATGGCTGCATGGCATTCTTGTACTCGGCTTATATCGAGGAACATCATGGGTAATTAGTGTCATGCTGCCGCCTATGGCTATTTTCTTCCCTATTTTCGCGTTACTTGAGAATTTCGGGTATTTGCCACGGGTAGCTTTCAACATGGATCGTCTATTCAAAAAATCAGGCGGCCACGGAAAGCAAGCCTTGACGATGTCGATGGGTTTCGGATGCAATGCAGCAGCGATCTTGTCCACACGGATTATCGAATCTCCACGAGAACGTATGCTTGCAATATTAACGAATAATTTCGTACCATGCAACGGCAGATGGCCGACCCTGATTCTGTTGTCATCTCTGTTCATGGCAGCAGGTGTAGCAAGCGGAATGCAGACGATCGTAACCGCAGCTATCGTGATGGGCATGGTTATGATTGGTATTGTTGTCACCTTGACCGTGTCTTGGGTCATGTCCAAAACAGCACTGCGCGGTGTGCCCACACATTATACACTAGAACTTCCACCGTACCGCAGACCGCAAGTCTGGAAGACGATTTTATTGTCATCGCGTGACAAATCCCTTAACGTATTGACTCGTGCTGTCGTTATTGCGGCACCAGCCGGCGTTCTGACTTGGATTCTTGGCAACGTATTTGTAGGCGGCGACAGCGTCTTGAATCATATGGCTTCATTCTTCGATCCATTCGCCCAAGCCATTGGCCTAGATGGATTCATCGTTATGGCATTCCTGCTCGGCTTGCCTGCGAACGAAGTTGTCCTTCCCATCTTGCTTATGGGCTACTTGTCCTCTGGGGCAATGGTTGATGCAGATGGAATGGAGAACATCAAGGATATCTTCCTGCAGCATGGATGGACATGGTTGACTGCATTAAACATGATGCTGTTCTCCTTGCTCCACTACCCTTGCGGAACGACATTATTCAACATTTATAAAGAAACGAAAAGTACAAAATGGACAGTATTGTCTGCCGTTATTCCGCTCGGAATCGCTATAGCTGTCACCTTCGCCACGGCTCAGCTCGCTAGAGCCTTCGGTTGGGTATAAAGTTATCTCTCCCCCCTAAACGATTATGTTCAGGGGGTTTCTTATTCATTCCCTCCTTAATTGCTAACTATACCGTATTGCTAGAAACCATGATTTCGTTCGTTTCTACCATTCGTCTACATATACATTTCTTTCCTATCATGTTAAAATGATCATCTCATTCTTTTTATGATTATTCATTAGCGAATACAAATACCTAAACATCTTTAATGGGGGGATTCATTTCATGGACAAGCAGCAGCTGCGCTCAATTATGGATCATCAATATGAGCTACCAACAGAAATCGAACAATATGAAGCCGTACAACAAGTAGTCAGCCTACTTGGCTCTACAGATCCTGAATTGAGGGATGATCTTGCATACGGGATATTGTATGAATGGCTTATTACACAAAAAATCCTGACCGCTGGACAACTAACAGAGCTTCTTCATCAGACGTTATCAGACCAAATGCTTTTCAAAGGAATTGGGACTGCTGAGAACGATTCGGTCTTCCAACGTACATTCTCCGCCCTCTTACTCGCACTGCTTCTGAAGCGTGATGAACAACAGCCTTATATAAGCAAGCCTTTATATGAACACATTGCGAAGCGAGTTGTTGATTATTGCATGCAGGAGAACGATTATCGCGATTATGTAGAAGTTAAGGGATGGGCTCATGCTCCAGCTCACATCGCAGATGTCATGGCTGCTTGTGTACGCAGTCCACACATTGGCCCAGAGGAATGCAAGAAGCTTCTCAGTGCCATTGAGCACATGCTTCTTCATGCGAATCATATCTTGCGAACAGAGGAAGATGAACGCATGGCGACAGCCGTCGTGTCAATGCTTGAGCTTAATAAGTTGTCGTTCACGTCCTATTGCGCGTGGCTTATGCAGGTTGAGCTGCCCAATGAAGACAAAGTGATTCATCGCTGTAGACGCATAAATGTTAAAAATTTTGCTCGATCTGTATGGATGCGTGCAGCAATGAGAGAATTCATCGTTCCAACAACAGAATGGCACAATTGGTATAACATTGAAAAGAAACTGAATCCGGTCTTTAACAGAGACATATAAGATCAGCTTCATTTCTGTTAATTTCCTCGTTATTCTCTTGTAGAGCGCCTGATTAAATACAAAAAAAAGAACCTGCACTTACCTGCAGGTTCTTGATGTGATATCTACATACTTAACTCGTTAGCCTGTGAATGATTGTACCCACACGCCATTGTAGTATGCAACACCGATGGAAGTGAAGCTGGAGTTCAGGATGTTCTTACGGTGTCCATCGCTGTTCATCCATGCGTTCATTACTTCTTGCGGATTACGTTGGCCTTTGGCAATGTTCTCGCCAGCAGTATTGAAATTGACACCTTGTGCTCTCATCAGATCGAATGGGGAGCCAAGTGTTGGAGATTGATGGTCAAAGTAGTTGTTATCATTCATATCTTTCGCCTTGATCATCGCAACTTTGTTCAATTGTGCATCGGATTTCAATGGCTGCAAACCAGCATTCGCACGTTCTTGGTTCACCAAATCGATAACTTGGCTAGCGAAGTCACTGTTCGCATTGTTGTTGTCTTGTGGCGCAGTTGGTTTATTTTCACCAGGTGTTACTGGTTTTTCAGCTTCTGGTTTGTTTACTTCTGGTTTGTTTACTTCTGGTTTGTTAACCTCAGGCTTTTCAACTTCAGGTTTCTCGATTTCTGGCTTCTCTACCTCAGGTTTCTCAACTTCAGGTTTGTTTGCTTCTGGCTTTTCAACCTCAGGTTTATTTACTACCGGCTTGTCCACCTCTGGTTTTTGAACTGGAGGCGGAACGATTGGCTTGTTCCCAATTTCTTTTTGAATGGCTTCCATCCATTTGGACAAGATTTGCTTCAATTCCGAGTTATCTTGGAAGATACTATTGAGATCCATATTCATACCCAGGTTTGAACAATTCGAGTTCATCATCGGATTCGGCTGTTGCACTGGGCTAACGGGTGCTGCCATAGCAGAGTTTACCGCCATAACCGGTGCCAATGCAATCGCACTTGTAATTACAACTTTCTTAAATGTCTTCTTCATCCTGTACATCTCTCCCTTTGCAGCCTGCGAGGTTAGCTGTCGGGTTCGGGTTAAAGTGGACTCCCCTGTCGCTACACGACTTCACCCCAATGAATCGGTTCCCCCGCGCTCTGATGAGCTTCGGCTTGTTTTGTGGTACGTTTCCGATCCTAACACGGATAATACAGGAGATCATTTCAAATATATTGTAATTAATTATAATATCTTCCAAACAAAAAGAACCGGAGTATGCTAGACTGCACTCCGGTTCTACTTTTCTAGTATTCCATTTGGTCGGAAATTGATCTATTCCTAATCCGCTCGCTTCTTACTTGATCACTTGGGACAACGCTGTGAAAATCACACCAAGCGCATAGGCACCAGCATCAGGATAGCCAAGACTCCGTTCGCCAACCGTCCCCGCTCTTCCCATACGAGCTACAATTGTCTCTGTATACTTTGCACCTTGAACAGCAGCCTCTGCCGCTTTCACAGAAGCAGTCTTCACGTCATCGCCCTCAGCCGCACTTTGCACCCACGCATCTGCAAATGGTGCCAGTGCATCGACAAGTGTCTTATCCCCAACTACAGCTCCTCTTCCGAAGGAGCGCTCGCCCGTGTCTTGAATGCCTTTAACAACGGCTTGCATCATTTGTGCAAATTCAGAAACGGACAATTCTACGCGTTCGCCCGCGAACTTGCTGGCTGCACGGAATGCTGAACCCCAGATTGGGCCGGAAGCGCCGCCGCAATGCTCCATAATAACTAATGAGCAAGCATGGAGGAAGTTGCCCAAGTTGTCTGAATGATGTGCAATGATGTCATGCCATTCTCTTTTCAATTGCTTAAAGCCCTTCGCCACACTCATACCGAAGTCGCCATCACCTGCATGTGAATCCAAATCGCAGAATGGAACCTCATTTTCAATGATGATTTCACTCATCTTGTCTGTTAGATAGATCAGGTTATTAACCGTGAACACATTATGTTCGACCTTCGAGAAGGACTCGTCCGTCTCTACTGTGAAAGATACCTCTTGGCTCGCAGTTCCTGCTTCGGACATCTCCTCAGGATGGATTGGTTCAAATGAACCACTCACCTGCAACGCCGGTGTATTGCAGCTTGCTTCGAGGTAATGCTTAAGCTGTTCATCCAAGCGGATAACCGACACCGACGCGCCAGCCATATCGATACTTGTCATGTAGTTGCCTACGAATACTTTGACAAGAGTAATTTGTTGTGCATGAATCTCCCGAACTACGGCGTTCGCCAGCAAGTACAATTCTTGCAGCGGGGATCCGCCAAATCCGTTAATCAGCACGGCTAGCTCCTGCTCCGAGCCTGCTGTAATCTTCATGTCACGGAACAAATCCGCAACCATTTTCTTCGCCAGTTCGTTAGCAGAAGCGATCTTCTCTCGGCGAATGCCAGGCTCCCCATGAATTCCTACGCCATATTCGATCTCATCGTCATTCAACTGGAACGTTGGTGTTCCTTTCGCTGGAACTGTGCATGAGGTAAGCGCGAATCCAATACTTCTTGTGTTGTCGATCGCGTGCTGGGCAATCGCCTTCACTTCTGCAAGCTCCAAGCCCTCTTCAGCGGCCGCACCTGCAATCTTATGAACGAGCACTGTCCCTGCAACACCTCTGCGGCCAACCGTGTATAGACTGTCCTCTACAGCTATATCGTCGTCCACTTTGACATAATCGACCTGAATTCCGTCTTCTGTGGCTAGATGCGACGCATTTTTGAAGTTCATAATGTCGCCACTGTAGTTCTTAATTATGAGCAGCGTTCCCTTCTTGCTTGCAGAGGCCTTTAATGCTTGATAAATTTGAATTTGTGATGGGGATGCAAATACATCACCGCATACAGCTACATCGAGCATGCCTTGTCCAACAAATCCAGCGTGAGCTGGTTCATGACCGCTTCCTCCGCCACTGATCAACGTAACCTTGTTCTCATTCACGATTTTTTTCTTGACAATCTTGTATTTGCTGATGAACTCCAGTTCCGGATGTGCAAGCACCATACCGTTGCACATTTCCCGAACCAAAGTTTCCGGTTGATTCAGTATTTTTTTCATTCCTTACACGTCCTTCTGGTCTTTGAATTGTTGACCCATCATATCAGCCACTCGAATCGCCGATACGACCATCTCTTCTGTGACTGGGAACGGCATGGAGTGGATAGATTCTTCAGGGATGCACGCCTTCTGTGCAACTGCCTGTAATTCTTCGTTCGTAACACTTGTTACACCGAGATCAGCCAAGCATACCGGAAGACCAATGCTTACACAGAATTCCAATACCTCGTTCATTTCTGCTGCGCTTGCATTCTCAAGGACAAGCTGCACCAATGTTGTAAAGGCTACCTTCTCGCCATGCATATAAGAGTGAGTGCCTTCAAGTGAAGTTAATCCATTGTGGATGGCATGAGCTGCGGCCAATCCGCCGCTCTCGAACCCTAATCCAGACAACAGAATATTCGTTTCCACAATGTTCTCCAGTGCAGGCGTTACCAAGTTCGCATCACAAGCCATCTTCGCCTTCGCACCGTCTTCAAGCAAGGTTTCGTAGCACAACTTCGCAAGTGCGAGTGCAGCTTTCGTACCTCTGGCAGGTGCTACTCCTCCCATTGCACCACAAGGCAGTCCTGCATTTACATTCGAATAAGAGCTTGCTGTTGCACGTGCTTCGAAGTAAGTGGAGAGCGCATCTCCCATGCCTGCTACGAGGAAGCGCGTTGGCGCATTCGCAATGACAGTCGTATCAATCATGACCACACTAGGACTTTGCTTGAAATAAGCATAATCGTCAAATTCCCCTTCAGGCGTGTACATCACCGCGGAATGGCTAGTTGGCGCATCAGTTGCTGCAATAGTTGGAACGATAATGAGCGCTTCCCCTTCTGCCACACATTTGGCCGTATCAATCGCTTTGCCACCGCCAAGTCCAATTGTACATGAGCAATTATGTTCAATCGCAAGCTGTTGTAGTCGTTTTACTTCTTGACGCGAGCACTCTCCAGTGAAACCGCTCTCAACTAACGTAACTTTGTATTTATTCATTGTATGTTCAAGCTTATGCTTTACACGCTGCACATCATCTGGATGAGCGATCAGAAGAGCAGAATCTCCGAATGTTCGAATGAAATAACCCAGGTTATAAAGTTCATCTTCACCTTGTACATATTTGGCTGGGCTGATAAACGCTTTTCTCATGATTAAATGCCTCCTCTGTGCTATTTATATGTTTATTATAGAACCGTCAATGAACTAGATCATTGAACTATTATTGCGAAATAAAGCGCTATCTTATCGGATTTTCTTATCATTTGTACGCCGAATGGTATTATCTTGTCATCCAACCCGAAAATTATGCTATAATTTAGCCACGCGAACAAAAGGAGAATGAGTCATCGTGAGTTCCCGTTTTAGCTTAGAGAGCATCATCGATATGGAAAAATGGCAGCAGCTGCAAGACTCGCTATCCTTAGTGACGAAGATGGCCGTGATTACGACTGACTATAAGGGCGTCCCGGTTACAGCGCACAGTCATTGCCAAAGCTTCTGCAAGGCCATTAGACAGGATGAATCGTTGTCGCAATACTGCCAGAAGTGCGATGCACGCGGCGGTCTGGAGGCTGTTCGGCTGAATAAGCCGTATATCTATTTGTGCCACTTCAATATTGTCGATATTGCTATTCCGATTATCGTGAATAATCAATACATGGGAGCAGTGATGGCCGGACAAGTCAAGCTGCGTGACAATCCGATGGAGCTCGAACAAATTGTTACCCGACCAGCTAATGCGGATGCGAATCGGAAGTTCAAGAATCTCGAGCCGGAATACAGCTCCTTGCCGGAACTGTCTTATGATGAGGTTGTCACCATTTCTGAAATGCTCTATCATCTATGTAATTATATTGTAGAGGAAGCCATTTCCAAAAATACAACCATTGAAATGTATCGGCAGGCGCTTCATAGTGAGAAGACTGCCTCCGAGTTTTTAGCAGACCATAGCTATCGCAGCATTCAAACATTCAAGGCAGAACTCGATAACACGCTTATCGACAATCAAATTAGCAAGATGAAAAATCAGCAAATGCTTGCCTCCAACTCGATGCTTCAGCCTGCATTCGATTATATTTATACACACAAGAGCGAGAACGTAAAGCTGACGGATATGGCTGCACTCTGCCATGTCAGTCCCAGCTACTTCAGTCGTATTTTTACGAAAGAAACAGGAGAAAACTTCTCGGTGTTCATTCCGCATCTCAAAATCGAGTGGGCCAAACAAATCTTGGAGACTACCGATCTGTCTATTTCGGAAATTAGCAATGAGCTTGGCTTCAGTGAACCGAGCTACTTCATTAAGTCATTTAAGAAATTTGAGCAACTTACACCTGCTCGCTATCGCCAAATCTATAAACGATAAACCATAACAAAAAGCCGTCACTCCACGTTCTCCTTCGAACTTGGGGACGGCTTTTCAACTCTTCCTATCTTCCAATTACTCATCGAATCCACTGCTGCAAATCATCCATCGTTACATATGAGATGGATGGTGATCGTTCATTCTTTTCATATCCTTCTGTACAGGCTGCTGCTTTATAACCATGTTCCAGCTCGAACGTATAGAAGCGTACCGATTCCTTATCCGGCTTCAATTCGAATGTCCCTGCCCCATTGTCAACGATGGAGAAGGAATCCAGCGGAATAGATAAGCCCTTCCCGGCTGCCTTGATATAGCTTTCCTTCAATGTCCATAATGTATAGAAGTAGTCTATCTTCTCCCCGTCATCTTTTTGCATAAGAGCATCCGTTTCTTCCATCGAGAAAAAACGACGCGCAATCGACAAGTCGATTGGCTTTATTTGCTCCACATCAATGCCAAGTACTCCTTGCCCCCATATCATCATCACCCAGCAGCCTGAATGAGAAATGTTGAAGGAAAAGTCGCTGTCTCCTGCGACACGTGGCTTGCCGTACTCATTGTGTTCAAAATGTATGTCTGCATTTGTATATCCGTAATCCTTACACAACACTGCTCTGACCAAAGCTTCTCCAAACAGAGAGCGATACGCATCTTCAACAAACTTAAATTTGCTAATTCGATCTCTTCGCTGCGGTGCAACCTTGCTCATGAAATCATCATACTCCGCAGACGAAATGTGTTCCGGTAAGTGAAATGCTGCGATTTTCGTTATGTTCATCACCTTTTGTCCGACTTATTGAACGACATTTAGAAGCCCATTTTCAGTAACCAGCTAGCCAGATGCTCTTCCCGTGCTTTTATGTCATCCTTGTCTCTATTATATTTGCCTAGCTGGTATTAGCCAATAAGATTACCGTCGAGCATGAGTCGAGCATGAATAGCATGCTCCAAGCAAAAGATGCTCATCAGTCAACGTGCTGTAAATACCCTCATGTTGGAAGACGAATGAGCATCCTTGATTATCTGTAAACGATGAATAGACCGTTATGCTTGAATGAATTGTGGAGACATTTGCAATTCATAGTTGTTCTTTTCTTTCTGCTTGTTATAGATGAAGTGCATAATGATCGCAGCGATTAAGAAGAAGCTGACTTGCAAAATCTGTACTTGCGCGTTGAAGTAATAGAACTGAAGTCGGCTTCCCGTTGCTGTCAGCCAGAACGTGAAGAGATAGAACAGCAGAGTGCCTCTTGTTGCATTGAACACGTAGCTTTGGAACCATATGAAGAACATGAGCTGAATAACGTAGAGAAAATAGGAGGTGCTAGTTTCATAGGAAGAGATCACGTAGCCTGGCAGCACCCATAGTCCAAATATGAGTCCAGTGAGCAGCGAACTGGTAACATTGTTTTTGAATTTGCCCTGAAGAAAAGGAAGCAAAAAGCCAATCCAGCCAAAGATTCCACCGATAAGCCCTGTCTCCTCAATCAGATTCCACAGTCCAATTAGGAACATGTCAGAAATACTGTATGTCATTTGCGGAAGAGGAATGCCGAAGAGCTTTGAGCCATAGTGCATTGTCGCTACGAACAAAATGACAACTACTAACAATACAGGGAACCAGAACAAGTCTTGTTTTCTAGGAATAAGTTTGGAGAACACGCCCTTCACTGCCTTTGAACCGCCCATTGCATAATACGCAATCAATCCAGCGAACGATGGTGAGTAAAGCGCAATGATGGTCAGCGGATGCATAAGCGTGAGAGGTCCTGTAATCGGAACCAGAATGTCCCCGAACAGCATATAGGCAAGCCCAATCCCCCAACAAGCGCCAAACGAGATGGCCAAATACAAATACAGATATTTGTTATGATTGCTCATCTTTTCAACCTCCCTATCATATTGGTTTGGTGCTGGATCTTACTTACACATTCACTTTCTTATGGATCAAAGCCAGTAGGTTATTGACCGTGCTGAAATTTTTCAAATCCATGTCCTCATTTTCGACTTCGATTCCGAACTTCTGCTCGACAAAATTCACAAGCTTCATCGCAAACAGCGAGTTGACGAAACCCAATTTGAAGAAATTGTCGTCATCCGAGAATTCAATGTTGTCTTCGCTAATGGACAAATTTTGATGAATGAAGTTTCTGATTTCATTTTGATAGTTCATAGTATCCTCCTTCAACATTTGGCAATTGGACTTCAATATAAGGTGGGAAGTCTTGAATATTGGCTAAATCATGTTCCAACACATAGTTGCCCTGCCCATCCGATGATTTCTCACGAAATCCTGCAAAGCGATAACTGACATACATCATCCTGTTGCGTCCTGTTTCGCGAAAATCAGCCAGCAGCGGGGTGTTCTGTTTGCGAGCCTCTTGTAAAATGTAACTGAGCAGCACCGTTCCTACGCCTCGCGATACGACTCGACAGGACATGAGCAGCATCTCTAGCTTCCAATGAGTTTCTTGGGTATGGATTAAGGCTAGCCCAATCTTACCGTAGTCTCCATACTTGTCTTCTAATTGACAGACTAGCAGCCGATGGTGCGGAGATTGCCGCAACTCATCCAATTCTTCGTAGCTGAACGTTCTTCCCGTAGCATTCAATTGATTCGTTCGAACCGTCAGCTCCTCAGCTCGCTTCAAATCCTCTTCCTGCGCAGGATAGATCGTAAACTTCATAGACAACGTTGCGAGAAACGCCTCTGAGGGCCCTTGATATTCACTTTCTGCCAGCTTCCGCTGATAATCAGCCTGATACAATTTGCGTCTTCGTGCAGAATCAACCGTTATGAATCGAGGGTTCAGTGATGGATGAGATAACAGGGTGAGATATTGATCCGCATTGATGCAGTGAACACTCTCATGGACGTTCTGTACTTCTTCCAATTCGAAGGGCTGATCGTCAACAAACAGGATCGTGTCCATACCGATATTGATATTTTTCTGAATTTCTGCGAGTGAATATGATTTGGCGTTCCAATGAATTTCAGGATACAGGAAGTAATCATCCAATCCGAACTCTTTCAGCTTGGACATGGCCAAGTCATAGTCGTTCTTGCTGGCAATCGATTGAAGAATTCCGCGGCTATCAAGTGTCTCGATAATCTCCCGCATGCCCTCCTTAAGTTGGACGCTGGATGACTCCACCAGCACCCCATCCCATAGTGTATTGTCCAAATCCCACACGACGCATTTATACTCTTTTTTTTCGCTCATACGTATCCTCCATCGGAATAGTCATAGAACCCTCTTCCACTTTTGCGTCCCCATAGGCCAGCATCAACCATCTTCTTCAACAATGGGCAGCATCTATACTTGGGATCTTGATAGCTGTCATACAGAACCTCAAGCGAATGAACAACCGTATCCAAGCCTATTAAATCAGCCGTTTCCAGCGGCCCCATCTTATGATGGAAGCCTTGCTTCATAATTTGATCCACTTGCTTCGCCGTCGCAATTCCATCCTGTACAAGATAGGCCGCTTCATTCATGAACAGATGGGATAAGCGATTCGAGACGAATCCAGGCAAGTCGTCAATAATTCGTTGATAGATTGTGTTGAGATCAAAGGACAAATATTCGTTGCGAATCATGCCGGCAGCTCGATACTCTTGTTTGATTATATGCTTCGCCCGGTACAGTGCATCAGATGAAATATCCTTTAAGAGTACCTCATAGCCGTATCTTGCTAAATCCAGTGCAGTTGCACAGCCCATGACCCCTGCACCCACGATCGCAACTGTTTGGTTCGACCTCTTCCCATCCCTCCTCTATCATGCTATGCAGACACTTCATGTGCTCACTAATACCGCGCTTACAATCTGCTAGCCGGAGCTAGACTGATACAAGAAGAGCAAATGATTAGTAGATTTCTTCGTATGTTTCCTTCGTTTCTGCTAAAGCCTTGCCTACCTTGGTCCGGAACCATTCCACATCCTCTGCTGTCAGGGATATGTTCGGATACAGTCTCGACATCGTCGAAACGAGTATGCCATTCTTCGAAAGATTATGGTTCAAAATAATGTCCATCGACATAATCTCAAAATCATAGTCCGAAGGACTTGTCAGTACCGAAGAGCAGCAATGATAGGCTGAACATGCTGGCGGACCTTGAATGACGAGTGGAAGCCCTATAGCATCCGCTTCCTGCTGGATAATCTGCTGCATCTCACACATCTTTTCATTCATTTCCGTCATTGCCAGTCCTTGATTGCGACTCAATATTTCCAGTGTTGTTTTGACAGCTGCCGTTCCAAGCGGGTACCCGTTGAAAGTTCCAGCATGAATTACTTTTTTGTCGACCAGAAGCTGCATAATCTCCTTCTTGCCAACTAGTGCAGATACAGGTACGCCGCCTCCCGCAATTGCCTTGCCAAGTGTTGTCAGATCAGGACGTACATCGAATTGCTCTTGAGCGCCGCCTAATCCCATACGAAGTCCGGTTATTATCTCATCGAAAATAAGTACAACCTCATATTCATCACATAACGCCCGCATTTTCTTCAGATAACCCGGTGCGGGCATGACGCTTCCCCCATTCACGCATACCGGCTCCGTGATGACAGCAGCAATTTCATGGCCTTTCTTCCGCAGCAGTTCTTCTAGTGCCGCTTCATCATTCCATGGCAGCAAGTAGGATTGGCTCTCAAGCGAATCCACTGCGCGGCCTGCTGTTCCTTTGAGGTCTCCTCTGAAATCGGATGGGATTGGCTCCCCGCTGCGCGGCGCTCTCCCACCCATAATGTTGTCTGCATTGCCATGATAATGGCCTTCAAATCGGACGAAGCGGTTTTTACCTGTCCATGCCCTAGCTACCCGTAATGCATTCTGTACGATTTCCGTACCTGACAAGCCAAAACGGATCATCTCAGCCGAAGGGATATACTTCGCAATCAACTCAAGCGCTTCTGCATCCATATCACAGTGGCTAACCGAGAGAACCCGATCGATTGTCTCCTTCAGGCTCTCATTGTATTCTAAATTCCCATGGCCAACGATCAGCGCACCGAATCTAGCATATAGATCAAGATACTCGTTGCCGTTCATATCCCATACTCGACTGCCTTCGGCTTTGACGAAGTGAATTGGGGTTTCCTCCCACGGAAGATGGAAATTATAATGCACGCCTCCGGGCAGAAGCTCTTTCACTCTCCGGTTGTAAAGCTCCATTGTGTTCTGTCGCGTAATCAATTGCGCTATCCCTCCTTTATTGACTCTACTATCCAACGAAGCTACCAACACCCATCATCCAGTAGATTCCTTCTTGGCATCTTGTATCAGATAGGATCGCTGCAATACGATATCAATATCCGGTCAAGCGTGAATATGTAGTTGAGACAGTTGTTCCCGATCCGCCTGATCATCAAATGATAAAGATTGAGGAAGCCTCGTATTTTCCCGAATCAAATTACGGGTGATTTGATTCGGGCCAATATCCACAAATAAGTCAGCTCCTGCTTCATGTATCGCTTCGAGCACTTGATTCCAATACACCGGTGTAACCAACTGATGGGCAAGAATCGCTGCTAAGTTGTCTGCGGGCTCGATAATTTTACCTGTCACTGTCGACCATACATCGAATTTGGTAGGGCTGAATGTCACGTGCTGCAAGCAAGCTTCGAACTCAGGCTTCAAATAGTCCATTAATGCACTATGGTAAGGCGCATCTGCCTTCATAGGCATCATGCGGAATGGAATAAATTCTCCCCCCGCCTCGACCACATCATCCTCTACCTTCAGAAGTGCCGTCTGATGCCCCGCAATGATGAACTGACTGGGAGAATTGTAACCGGAAATTGTGACATAATCATGTGAACGAACGCTCTCGATGATATCTGTAAGCGTGTCTACATCTATATCTACAACGATTCCCGCTCTCCCCTTCTTCTCTTGCAGCGCGCGATGCATCAGTCTTCCCCTTTCTCTTGCCAAACGGACACCATCCGAGAAGGGCAATGCTCCTGCCGCAATGAGCGCCGAAAGCTCGCCAAGACTATGCCCTACAGCTCCGAATGGTACAAGTCCGATCTGTTTCTCCCACACTCGATACAGTGCATAACTTGCGGTCACGACTGTGGGCTGAGCAACTTCGGAAAGTGACAGTTCTTCCAAGCTTCCATTCAACAGAAGGTCTTGTAAATCCAAGTTCAATACATCACTCGCCTCTTCAAATACCTCCTGCACGATCGGGAACTCCTCCATCAATGAGTGGCACATTCCGCTGTATTGACTGCCTTGTCCAGGAAATGCTGCGGCAAGCTTCATATCGAGTAACCTCGCTTGAAATAATGCCGTAGACCGTAATACGAAATCATTTCTTGCTGCATCTGGGAGGATCCCTCGATAATCTCCAACACCTTCGCTTCCCGGTACAACCTCTCTACCGGATATTGATTACTGAAGCCATTGGCCCCATGTACTTGCAGAGCATCGCTTGCGACCTCCACCGCTACCTTGGATGCAAAATACTTTGCAATTGTCGTTTCAATCGTAGCCTCGTCTTCCTTCGAAAGCCGCATTTCTCCTGCTCGCAAACATAATGCTCTTGCAGCGTGTACCTTCGTTACCGCATCTGCGATCATCCCGCGAATTAGTTGGAAGCTGCTCAGCTTCTGATCGAACTGCGAGCGGGTTCGGGAATAGGACACCATTGCATCCACGCCTTCTTGCGCAATGCCAACACCAGCCCACGCGATACTGTATCGGCCGTTATCCAGTGCCGTCGAGACCACATATTCGAAGCCGAAGTTAAGCTTCCCTATTACATGTGATTTCGGCACCTTAACATCTCGCAGATGAATCTCAGCCAGATGGGTTGAACGTGATGCCATTAGTCCTTCAATTGCTTTTGTTTCAACACCCTCATAAGCTCTCTCCACGAGAAAAACGGAGCACTTCCCCTGATTCGCTGCAACAATAAAAAATACATCCGCGATATCTCCAAACGTTATCCACTTTTTCACACCATTAATCACGTAATAATCGTCTTCCTCATGCCATGATGTCTTGATATTCTTGGCATCTGATCCAACCTCTGGTTCGGTTAATCCGAAGCATGCAATCTGTTCTCCTCGTGCCAGCCGTGGCAGCCAGGTTTCTTTCTGCTCCTTCGTCCCGAAGCGAAGCAATGTCTCTGAGACTAGCGAGGTATGAACGGTTATCAAGCTGCGCGCTGCTACAGAAGCCTTTCCGAACGCTTCTGTAAACATGCCATAATGGATCGGATCGAGGCCAAGCCCGCCATAGGAGACAGGTAAAGATGCCGCCAGATAGCCTTTTTGCGCCATTTTCTCAATCAGTTCACGCGGCATTGTACCCTCATCTTCCATTTTTCGCACAAGTGGACGCACTTCTTTATCAACAAATGTACGAGCCTCCTCCACAATCGCTGCCTGTGAATTGGCCTGTGTTGCCTGTGTTGGTTCCATTTCTTGAATGTTCTTCATAGCGACACCTTTTCTTCTACGCATTCACTCAAATGCCCAGCGAATTCCGAAATTGTCTTGAATTCAAACAATGCCACCGGATTAATATTGATTTCCAGTTTTCTGCGGAGTCTGTTCACAATTTTGAGAGCTTGAACGGAGGACACGCCGATCTTCATGAAGTTCATATCCTCATCAATCTCTTCTGGCTCCTCATTAAGAATCGTTGCAATTTCTGCTTTCATAAAGCCCACGATTTCTTCCTTGTTCATCTTCACTTCTCCTCTCTACTATTCTCGAATCCAATGGGAAGTCTGCTCGAACGGATATGCTGGCAAAGGAACGAGCATGCCAGATCCGTCGGGATGCAGTGACGACCAGTCTATATCAGCACCTGATATGTACAGCTGCCCAACAGTATGAAGCACTGTATCTTCAAGCGAATCAGAGGCGCTCGACTCGATCAGAATGTGCTCAGCTTTGCTGTTTTGCTTATGCGACAGCACCTTGTATGCTTCTTCCTTAGTCATGCACACGCCGAGTAGGACATCCGCTCTCGATTGCAGCAGAGCCTCATCCTCGTGAGCTGGGATCTTGTCCCCACCTTCTACACGAGTGTTCTTCAATTCGCTCATGAATGCGTCTAAGGCTGTTTTGATATCCATTCTCTCTTGCAGCAGGTCAGCAAGAATTTGGCCAGAACCAAGTCCTCTTACTTCGGTTATTGAAACTCCGCTTTGCAGAATTCGCTGTACAAGCGAGTACCAATAAAAGAAAACCGATAACTGTACGCGCTCCTTCATTTCCAGCTGCTCTGAAACTCCATATTGGCTTGCACCGCATTCGAGTACATCCAGATGGTCGATCGTGAATTGTTCAAAGGCAGCATCTTGAGTAAGGAGATTATCCGCCAGCGGTTGGCTCGCAATATCACCGATAACTAACGCTACTTTTGCGGCGCGGTTTTTCAAGAATCGACCTCTATTTGCCGTCGGTAATACCTCTGCCTTCAATGAATCAGAATTGGAAAGGATGCAGGCAGCTCGATAGCTGTAATGCTTGCGATAACGATTCCGTGTAAAGCATAGATGATTGATATCTATAGAAGGGTTGAGTTCCAGCAATTCCTGTGTCTGACGAATAACCCGCTCCAGCGCATGCTCAGATTTAGCTGACAGGGTGAGCAAATGTTTACGAGGACGAACTGCGGATCTTGTGGTTGCTGCGGATGCTGCAGTCACCTCAGATGCCTCAGTTGCTTCGAACGTTTTGGATGTCTTGGATGTCTCGAATACCTTGGTAGCTTCGCTCGTAGTGGAGGGGGTCTCTACCCCATTCCATTCTTCGAGCACCACATGCACATTCGTTCCCCCTAATCCGAACGAGCTTATCCCTGCCTTACGGGTGTTATTCTCATCAACTGACCATTCCTGAGCATCTTGTACAATGAAGAACGGTGATTTCTCCATTTCAAGAGCTGGATTGCGTGTGCCCATATGCAGACTTGGAACCAGCTTTTTGTGATAGAGAGACAACAGCACTTTCACAAGTCCGGCCCCGCCTGCAGCAGGCAGCAAATGTCCGATATTGGTCTTGACAGAGCCCAATCCAATCTTGCCATCAGTTCGTCTCTTTCCTTCAGTAAAGAGCTTGGTTAGCGCGTTCACCTCAATCGGATCGCCGATTCTCGTGCCTGAACCGTGTGCTTCCACATAGCCGACTTCACCCGGTGACAGATTCGCATCAATGTACGCTTCGGACAGAACTTGATATTGCCCGCCCGGATTTGGCGCCATGATGCCAAGCGAATATCCATCGTTATTGACGGCGCTCCCGCGGATAATGCCATATATCTGCTTGTTGTTCTGAACTGCTTGGGTAAGAGGCTCCAAGTACACAACTACTACCCCTTCACCTAACACGGATCCATCAGCTTCAATATCGAACGTCTTCGTACAACGAGTCGAGGAGACAATTCCCGCCTTTCTCGACAATTGATGGACGATTGGCGTAGCCAATAGATTAGCGGCACCTACAATCGCTCCTGATATGCTGTTCTGTCTAATCGCTGCAACTGCTTGATGTAGCGCCACCAGGAAGGATGAACATGCCGTATCGATTACAAGCGCCGGCCCTGTAAAGTTGAGCTTATGTGCAATCAGAGCCGATACCATATTGTGCATATTCCCTACCATCGTATTTGGATGGATACGATCAACGCCATGCTTGTCCATATAATTCATAACAAGCTGGTAGTACGTATTGATGTTAATGCCGGTATATACACCGATGTTGCGTTTCTCTTCCAGCCCCGGCAGCGCACCGGCATCTTCAAGCGCCTCATAGGCAATCTCCAGCATCAGCCGCTGCTGCGGATCCATGAATGCAGCTTCCTCATCGGAAATCTCGAAAAAGTCATTGTCAAAACAGTCGATATTCGCAATTTCACCAAGCCAGTCATCCCACTCTGGTTTTCCCGCCAATTGCCTGCGCTTCTCACTTACCTTGGCAATGCTGTCTTTCTTCGTGCATAGATTATCCCAGTATTGCTGAGGCGTACTTGCGCCCGGCACACGCAGCGCAATTCCAGTAATGGCAACAGCATTATGCAAGTCTAATTTGTTATCAGCATCCCATGCCGATGCAGGAATCTCACGTGCTTGAGGCATCGATTGCAAATAATCTGCCATTTGCTTAATGGTCTTACAGATGACAAATAGCTCAAATCCAATTTCTCTGCCAAAATGCTTCTCAATGCGGTCTAAGAACTGAAAACGTTGAATCGAGCTTCCGCCCAATGCCAGGAAAGAATCATCTGTAGATATACGTGTTTCCGAGATGTCCAGTACTTCTGCCCAGCTCCGGCGAAGAAAGGATTCAAGTTCATTTTGAGGAGCGTGAATAACCCGCTCCTGAATACGACGCTGTTCTACTCCCGCATGAATTTCTTGAAGCGCCTCGTCATACTCCCCATCTTCATAGTTCTTGCGCAGCTCGAAGCGTTGGAGTTTGCCGCTCGTTGTCTTCGGAATCGTACGAACCGGAATGACGTGAGTAACCTCAATGCCGAGAGATTCTCGCATATGAGTGATGATTTGGTGGCGAAGATCGAGCAGCTTCTCTACGCCCGATTTGTGCTTCACAAAGGCAAGCAGTTCTTCCTGCTGCGTAGCGCCGTTAAACAAACCAACGAACGCGATGTTGCCGCGCGGAATCGCACCTTGCTCATACAACACTTCCTCCAAATCATGAGCGAAGTAATTTTGGCCGCGGATGAAAATAATGTCCTTCATTCTCCCGCTTACCACAAGCGAGCCTTCCGCTATGAAGCCTAAATCACCGGTATGCAGCCATCCGTCAACGAACAAACTCTCGGTTAAGTCGTCACGATTGTAATAACCGGAGGTGACAGAACCACCTTGAATCTGAATTTCACCTACAACATACTCGTCCACTGTATTCCCGTGCTCATCCGCAATTCGGATACTGATCTCAGTAACCGAAGTGCCCTCATGAACGAACGGAAGGCGATCTCGTTCATCGGTTTCGTGAACAGGATCAGCAAGCTGTGCATGTATCAATTTAGATCGGGATATGTATTCTACCTTCGGAACTTCATCCATCCGCCAAGTGCTGACGCCAACTGTTGCTTCTGCCATGCCGTAAGCAGGCAGCATCATTTCAGGCTTGTACCCACATGGTTCAAATTTCTTAGCAAAGCTGTTTACCACATGGATTGATATGGGCTCAGCTCCATTCAGTGCAAACCGTAAAGAAGACAAATCAAGTGATGCAAGCTTCTCGTCCGCGACCTTCTGTACCATCCAATCAAATCCGAAGTTCGTTGAACCGAACCAGGTAGCCTGATGCTCAGACATTTTGCGCAAGAACAGGTAGGGTGATCGGACAAACGTATACGGTGAGAAAATGACAATATTGCTTCCGCTCACAATAGGAGTAATATGCTGAACGAACAGACCCATATCATGCGTATGTGGCAGCCACGTAAATACGGTATCGGACTCTTTCGTCTCGAACCGTTCTGCCATGGCAAGCGCATTAATCAAAATGTTGCGGCTGCTCAGCTTCACTCCCTTCGGAATGCCTGTACTGCCCGAAGAAAATTGGAGAAACGCTAGCTCATCCGGCTGTGCATCATATGGCTCCCCTACGCCTTCGGTTTCCAGTTCCTGCGTGGAGATAAAGCGGATTCCCTCATAGTGGGAACTCTGTTGAAGCGATTCATAATACTTGCGATTATGCTCCTCCATAATAATGATTGGCTTTTGGAGCACTTCCCAAATTCTCGTCAGCTTAAGCAATCCTGCAGACAGCGGCTTCCACGAAGTAGGCTGACTGACCGGGGCTGCAACAATACCGCCCAATATACATGCCCAGAATGTACAGTAGAAATCTTTAGACTGATCAATTTCCAAAATGATTACTTCGCCTGGCCGTATCCCTTTTCGGTACAGCATGCTCAAGTATTGCCGGGCATTCTTCACGAGTTCCGGATAACGGAGAAATTCCTCATTTCCAGAAGCGTCTACGAAGGTGAGGCCCTTCTGCGGATATTGATTTGCGACATATTGAATCATTTCGGCTAAAGTGTGATACTCTGCTGGAAGTGTAAGAGATTTGCCATGTTGAATCGCCTTCTTAGACATGTTGAACCTCCTTATATGGATGGCGAAAGAAGTAGTGGCTTGCTGAACCGGATGTATGATGTACAGCATTCAGCAAGCCGTCACCAAGAAGAGTTGCCGTTGATTGAATTCAGAAGCCAAGTTAGTGCACGAGGGTGTATTGACCATGGAGATATGAACGAATAAATGCTTGGATAATGTCTGCGTTGAGACCTAGCGGGCTTTCCAAATGAATACGCAGTTGTTCTTTATCGTAGTTGACGGAAATGGATAGCTGAGCTGGAGCACTGGCTTCCAGTTCACCAGATGAGTTCCGGAAAGCATCAATCTCCTCTTGTGATGCATAGCCTTGGAAATTATAGAGTACAAGAGCTTGTGGCTGCCCGCCTCTGCGATAAGATGCATCCAGCAGACTCGCAAGTTCGACATATTTCCCTGCTAGCTGCTTATGGTACAGCAGTGACAAGAAGTTAATCGAATGTCGTCTGCAATGCTGCATCACATTTTGTATACTTGCTGCCGGTTGTCCTTCGCGCAACAACACTGGGATAATATCTAGAAATTCTCCTACGCTGTTGTAGAAATCCCGATTCTGATAGCTTCTTCCATAATGGATCATCGCGAGCGGAATGTCGGTTATTCCTGTATAGGAACGCAGTAAGGCGCCAACCAAGTCAAACGAATACCGCCATGGGTCTGCTATGTTCGTCAATGCAATCGGGATGGACAGCTCAAGCTCCGTAACATCTCGGTTCGGAACGTGGAGCAGACTGTCTATGATGGAGCTGTTCTGCTCTTTCCATACTCGCAGCTCATGGTATTCAATGATTTCCTGTTCCGTGATACCTACTGGCCCCTTGGACAGCAGTGTTACATAATCTGCATACGGCTGAATAGGCTCGTCGTCCCTGCCTGCTATCCCCTGTTCAAATTGACGACGCACAACTTCTGCACTCATCCCATCAAAGGCAATATGGTCGAATCCCCATAGAATCTGATGGGTATCATCTGATACGCGCAGACAGCACAATCTCCAAGGCAAATGGCCCGCTATATAGGGTTCTGACAAAATAACGCCAGTCAAGCCGTCCACAAGACGTTGTTTTGTCGTCTCGTGATACGTCCGCAGATCGATATACGGAATGTGCTGAGCGATGAATGCAGAGAGAGCCGTACTATCATACTCACTCCAAGCAGGCTTATCCTCCCCTTCCATTACGCTATGAAGCAGCTGATTGCGCTGAATAATTGTGACTAGCAAGTTGCGAAGGAACTTCTCGTCCACATCGTGAATAGAAGTAACAAATCCGCTGACTTGAGCCCCGAATGCTCCGTGTGCGAGTTGGACAGGCGACAATGGGAAACGGCCAACTCGATCCGCTGAAGCCATCATTGTGGAAATGAGAGAGCATGAGGCACGTACATGCTGCACAAGCAACAGGATCTGCTGCTCAGAAAGCTCGGCCGCTGCTCCCTCTCTCCATGGGTCGTCGTGCTTTTGGAGAAATGAGGACGAACGAGAGCTGCTCAATCCAGGAAGCGCAGCCAACTGCTCCACTGTCGGATACATGAAGATCTCATTCACCTTCAATTGAAGCCCAGCTTGCAGCAGAGCCTGAACAAGTGCGATAGCCTTAATGGAATGCCCCCCATGCTCGAAGAAATCGTCTGTAATGCCGAGTCTCTCCTGATCCAGCACTTCTTGCATGCATCGCAGAATCGTCCGTTCGACCTCGGTTCTCGGAGCCGCATATGTCGACTGACCCTGCTCATTCTCACTGATGTTCTTCAGGGCCTGACGATCGATCTTTCCATTTATATTGAGAGGCATTCGTTCAAGCTTGATCAGACGAGCAGGAATCATATAGGCTGGAAGCTGTTCGCGCAGCAGTGCTTTCATCTGCTCTTGATTCCATCCCTGTCCATCCGCACGGTCTGCCTGCTCAACGGTGTAGTATGCAACCATGTACATGCTGCCGGTTCGATCTGTTCTCGCTAATACAACTGCCTCCTTCACGCCGCTGATGAGCTGAATATGATTTTCGACCTCTCCAAGCTCAATTCGGAAGCCTCTGATTTTGACTTGGAAATCAAGTCGACCAATGAAGCCAATCTCCCCTGTAGGAAGCCTCCATACCAAGTCCCCAGTTCGGTACAGCTTGCCCGTTTTGTCGAATGGATCGTTCACGAATCGCTGTGCGGTCAGTTCATCCCGGTTTAAGTATCCTTTGCTTACGCCCGCTCCGCCGATATACAGCTCGCCAGGTACATATGGAGGCACTAATTGCCCTTGCTGATCCAAGATGTACAGCTTGGTCTGGGAGAGCGGATATCCGATTGGAATGCTGTGCACGTGCTCGTCCGTATGTCCGATTGGATAGTAGGCAGCAAATACCGTCGTCTCCGTTGGCCCGTACCCATTGATCAATGTATCCGGCCCTAGGTACTCTACCGCTTTGCGTGCATGCGGTATCGAAATGGCTTCCCCGCCAATCAGCAATTTCCGGACATGCTTCAGTGCGGTTACATCCCAATCCACCAGCATATTGAACAGTGCTGACGTGATGAAGAAGGCCGTGATTCGCTCCTGCTCAATGAACTTGGCCAACTGCGCAATTTCGATTGCCGAGTCCTTCGAGATGATGACTAAACAAGCACCATTCAGAATCGCTCCAAAAATATCGAATACCGAACCGTCAAATGCGTAATTGGACAATTGAAGCATCCTGTCACTGTGCAGTATCGTCACGTAATTCGCATTCTTCACAACACGGGCTACATTACGGTGACTAACAAGTACTCCTTTCGGTGTCCCAGTCGATCCTGACGTATACATGATATATGCTGTATCGTCTGCATCTACGATATTAGAACCGATATAGGTTGTCCATGATGGTGACTCGTGAGATGCATCGTCATCTTCTGCTGCCCGACCTACCTCACGATCCAGCAACAGTCGAGGGAGTGACTCGTCAAGGATGGATTGCAGCGCTGAATCTGTGAGGATGAGAGAAGCACCGCTATCCTCCAGCATGAAGGCGATCCGAGACTGCGGATAATCTGGGTCGATCGGCACATAGGCGCAGCCCAGCTTCAAAATAGCTAGAATGCTCACAATCTGCATCGGCCCGCGATCGAGCAATATTGCTATATGATCTCCCTGTCGAACATGCTCGTCTGCGAGGCGTGTGGCGAGCCTATTCGCTCGGCTATTCAACTCTGCATATGTCAGTTCTTCATCATTCCACACAATTGCAGGGCGCTGCCCATGCAGCTTCACCTGTTCTTCAAACAACTGTGCAAGCGTTGGATGGTCTGCTTTCAGCGTAACTGCTGGATTCAACTCACACAGTAGCCACTCTCTCTCCTGTGGTGTTACAAGCGTAAGCTCGCTCAGCTTGCGAGTTGTATCTTCAGTCAATTGCGTAAGCATGTGCAGCAATCGCGTTACATAAAATTCGATTCGATGTATGGTGAACAAACTCGTATTGTATTCCAAGGAAGCCACATAGCGGTTGTTCCGTTTCTCGATTGTCCAAGTGAGGTCGAACTTCGAATCCTTGTTCATCATTGGCCTAGGAGTTAGTGATAATCCTTCTAGCTCCAACTCCTCCGTGCCCATCGTAATGTAATTGATGACGACATCAAACAGCGGATTTCTTGCTATGTTCTTCTCGATATGAAGCTCCTCAAGCAGCATCTCGAACTGGCAATCTTGGTTTTCATAGACCTTCAGCATCTTCTCTTTCATGTATTGCAGGTATTCGCCCACGCTCAGGCTTGCATCAATTTGTGAACGAATTGCCAACGTATTGACGAACATTCCAACGATCGAATCAAGATCGGCATGACGTCTACCCGCTATTCCCGTCCCCACAACAAGATCCTGTTGACCCGTAATCTTCCATAGCGTCAGCTTCAAGACAGCCATGAGAATCATATAAGGGGTCAATCCTCGCTCAGATGCCAACTGTTCCAGCCGCCCACTAAGTGCTTCACCAAATTCGAATTCCACTTCATCGCCCGAGAAGGTAAGCACAGGCGGTCTTACGTAATCTGTCATCATATTGAGCGTCGGAATCTCGCCTGCAAATTCTTCTTTCCAATATTGAAGCTGTGTACCAAATGCTTCGCTCTTGAAGAATTCATTTTGCCAAGCAGCAAAATCCTTATATTGCAGGGACAATGGCGTTAGTGTCTTGCCGGCATACAGTGCTTGCATCTCTTCTAGTAAAATCGCTATCGAATACTGATCCGATATAATATGGTGCATATCGATGAGCAGAATGTGCTTCTCTTCGTGTATGCTCGTCCATCTCACGCGGAGCAGCGGCGCTTGTGCCAAATCAAATGGCCGGATGAAAGACTTGATTTCACCTTCCACGCCTTCCTCAGTTGTGGTGTTGAATTCAACGACGGAAGGTACTCCGTCCTCAATGATTTGGACTACTTCTCCATTTACGATCTGGAACCGAGTGCGCAGCGATTCATGTCTTTGCACAATTTCATCAATGATTGACTTGCATCTTGCCTTGTCAAGCTGCCCTTCCACCTCATATACGGAGGCCAAATTGTAAGGAACCGCATCGCCAACCAGCTCATGTACGGCATACATGCGCTTCTGCGCAGATGAGACTTCATAATAAGGCTTGTTCGCAACAGACTGTATCGCCATGAATTCCTGCTCGTCAGCGCGGTTTGTCCATATCCAATCCACCATCTGGTCAAATACGGCATTATCGAATATTTCCGTCAATGACATATCCAGCTTAAATGCTTGATGTATGTTGGCGGACAAGGAAATGGCCTTCAGCGAATGACCGCCGATGACGAAGAAATCATCCTCAGCCTTTACCTCGCCACAGCCAATAAGCTCCTTCCAGATTTCCACTAGTTGCTCACTGATGGCATCCCGACTCCTAACACTCGATGGCTGTTCAGCCTCTCTTGACAGAGCTTGCGACAGGATTTGGGCACTTGAACCTTCTTCCTTCCGCTTCAATTCTAATGCATTAAGAATCACATCATGCGCATGATATGTCGCATCGAACACATAGGTCGGCAGCGGGATACGCTGTCTTCCGCTCTCCGGATGCAGCATCGACCAATCGATCTCGAAGCCTTCACACCACAGCTGGGCAAGCAAGCGTTGGAATTCTATCCAGCTAGATGCTCCATTCCCACCAGCTTGCAGCCTATGAACCGGCGGCGAATCCTGCGCCTCCGTTCGATGTGAATGTTGGGATACGGCAGACGCGTAATCTGAACATTCGCAGCCGATCGCAACGACACTTACACCGACACCTTCAATAGTGCTGCTATTGTGGCTTACATCTATGAGTGGAATTCGGGATGGACGGAGTGGATAATGCAATAATTGCTTTCTACCCGCCTCTGTCCCGGTACCAGACAATACAGCTTCCAGCGCCCCTCCTTCCAAACCTTGCAGCCATTTTCCGCTTTTTTGCACCCATTCAACCGCGTGCTCCAATGGCAATACACCAGCAACCGTTAAGGCACATACTTCACCGATACCTTGACCGAATAGTCCATCTGGCAGGACACCAACATCGATCAAACTCATTGCTATCCCGTAACTGACCGTAAACCACTCCAATGCAGGGTCATCTTTCAGTTGATGGAAGGCATCCCTCTTATCGAGTTTCGTGCATGCAATCACATGTTCCACATGGCGGTTGAATGTTGCCGCTAGCGGATGTAGATTTCGCTCCTTAGATGTATGCCAATCGCGACCTAATTCGCGATAAGCCCCCGCTTCCGCAGCAATATAAAAGTGAGCGGTCGGTCTGCCGTCCTGAATACGCAATCCGGATTGTTGAAGGAATTGCTGCAGTTCTTTCGTCTTATATGACAAAGCTCCATTTATGAGGAGCGCCTTGCGGTATTCAAACGGCTTGCGTCCCGTTTGCAGTGTCCAAGCGGCATCCGATAAATTGACTGCTGGATGGCTGTGCAAGTACTCCAACACAGCCTCACTCGTATGGGTCAATGCCGATTGACTCCTAGCCGAGAACAAGAACAAATTGACAGGTTCCGATGTCTGGAATCGGCTTATTTCAGGCGGCTGCTCCAGCACGACGTGCACATTCGTTCCACCGATGCCGAAGGAGCTTACACCGGCCCGCAAGATTTGACTCCGATCCGCCCGATATTCAGCCTGTGTATTCACATAAAATGGACTGTTCGCGAAATCAATTGCAGGATTCGGCTTCGTAAAATGAAGTAAAGGCGGAATCGTTCGATGGTACAGGGACAGAACGGTCTTGATGAAGCCTGCCACCCCTGCCGCAGAATCGAGATGCCCGATATTCGCTTTTACAGAACCGATGGCGCAATAGCCTGTCTTCTTCGTATCCCATGCTTGCTTCAGGGCTTCGATCTCGATAGGGTCTCCTAATTTCGTTCCTGTCCCGTGTGCCTCAACATAGTGGATATCCTCAGCCGATACGCCAGCCTGTCTAAGGGCAGATTGAATGACCTGGGCTTGACCGCTCACACTAGGAGCTGTGTACCCGATTTTCTCAAGACCATCATTATTCATTGCCGATCCCTTAATGACACCGTAGATATGATCGCCATCTCTAAGGGCTGCGGCTAGCGGCTTGAGGAGTACAACACCGCATCCATTGCCAGATACGGTTCCCGATGAATCCTCCGCGAATGGCTTGCAGTGCCCGTCTTGAGAGAAGATCATGCCTTCATGCCATAAGTAGCCTTCCTTCCGCGGATAGGAAATGGACACTCCACCGGCAATCGCCATATGCGACTCTCCACGCTGCAGCGACTGTACCGCTTGATGAATCGCAACTAATGAAGTTGAGCAGGCTGTTTGAACATTGAAGCTAGGCCCTTTCAAATTGAGCTTGTACGACACACGGGTCGTCAGAAAATCTTTTTCATTCAAGGTAATTGCTTCGAATGCACGAAGCAGATCTTGTTGATGACCTAAGAATTGAATCATCCAAGGAAGATTGGAGCCACTTCCGGCAAACAGGCCAATTAATCCCTTGTATGCGGAAGGATTGTATCCCCCATTCTCCAGCACTTCCCATACGCATTCATGAAGCAGCCGAATTTGCGGATCCATCATGTTGGCTTCCTGATAGGGATAATCGAAAAATGCGGAGTCAAAATACTCGATGCCATCAAGATAACCTTTTGCTTTCACATATTTCGGATGAGACAGCAAGTCAGCATCCACACCAGCTTGCAGCAGTTCTTCGTCTGAGAACTCCACAACTGACTCTACGCCAGATACGATATTATCCCAAAATGCATCAATCGTAGGCGCTCCTGGGAATCGTCCCGCCATCCCTATCACTGCGATATCTGCTATCTCATGACTTTCAGCAGCAACTGGAGCAAGTGGCATTGCATGACCAATGTCCTGCAATTCTGAAGGAATGCCGATACTCTTGACTAGTGATTCAACCGTTGGATATTGGAACATCTGCATTAACGGAATGGAGCGCCCGATCAGGGAATTGATCCGATTATTGATCAGGATTAGTCCCAATGAGTTCCCGCCAACGTCGAAGAAATTATCCCGCACGCTAATGCGCTCGGTTCCGAGCACATCCTTCCAAATATCCAATATCGCCTTCTCCAATCCTGTTGAAGGCAATTTCGTTTGTCCCGTCATTTCCGATGACTCTTGTGGGAGCGGCAGTGCTTTTTTGTCAATCTTTCCATTTGGAAGCGTCGGCATCTCTTCTAGCTGACGAATAAAGCCAGGAATCATATAATGAGGCAGCTTCTCTCGCAACCACGGCTTGAGCCATATATGCGCTTCTCCTTCAACATCCGCTTCTTTTTTAACCGTGCAATATAATCCAAGCTGTTTGTTCCCGCGCTTATCGTCGTAAGCAGCAGCTACAGCCTGTCTAATATGTTCATGCTTCTGAACAACCTTCTCAATCTCATCAAGCTCCACCCGATATCCGCGTACTTTGATCTGCGAATCCAGGCGTCCCATCAGTTCGATTTCGCCATTGGCAAGCAATCGTCCACGATCCCCTGTGCGATAGAGGCGGCAGCCCGGAAGCTGTTCCGTTTCGAAAAACTTTCGCTTCGTTTCCTCCGGATTGTTCAAATATCCGCGTGCAAGTCCATGTCCCGCCAAGCATAATTCGCCGTATACCCCTACCGGCTGCAGCAACCCAGAATCGCTGATGATATACGCTTGTGTGTTCGCAATCGGCTGTCCAATCGTAACCGACTTGGAAGCCGTCAACTCCTTCGCTACCGACCAGATGGTTGTTTCTGTCGGGCCGTACATATTGAATAATCTTGCTTCGGAACGAGTTTGCAAGTCTTTCAACAAGGCGTCAGGATAATTCTCCCCTCCGCTCAAAATACAGGCAAGCTGCTTCAGCGCAGGTGCAAAATCCGAATTCTCAACAAATGCCTTAATTCGCGAAACCGTGCTTAACAGATGCGTAACCTTGTGCTGAACAATTTTCTCATTCGCCAGCATCGGATCCAACTGTTCACTCTCATTAGCAATATATACGGAGTGGCCCGTGCACAGTGGAACAATCGACTCGAATGCAAAAATATCAAAGGACAACGTCGTTACACAAATGACACGATCCTCTTCGTGCTGGAACACACCTCTCTGTTGAATATCTTGAATGAAATTGAGGATAGAGCCTTGATTGATCATGACTCCTTTCGGCTTGCCCGTTGAACCTGAAGTAAAGATGACACAAGCTAAGTTGTTTTGATGAGTTCGTGGTACAGGATTGCTGCAGTCTTCTGTATTGTGATTTCTGATAGAGTATATGATCTCTCTGCAATCTACCATTTCCCCTGCAAACTCAATGCCCGCTTGATACTCTTGTGGACATAATAGAATATTCACATTGCTCTCTGTGAGCATGTACTTGATTCGTTCCTTCGGGAATGCTGGATCGATCGGAACATATGCTCCGCCTGCCTTCAGCACCGCCAGCAGTGACACGATTAAGTACTCATCCCGTCTTGGCATCACGCCAACCAGCGTATCAGCTGTAACGCCCTGCTCAATCAAGTGGTGCGCGATCGCATTGGCTTGTTCATTCACTTCGCGGTACGTAAGCTGTCGTCCATCGGATACGATAAGCGCCGGTTTGTCTGGTTGTGTTCGTGCATGCTGTTCGAACAGCTCTACAATTACTAGGTTCTCGTCATATGGCAGCGCTGTATGATTCACATCAGTCACAATCCATAACTTTTCTTCTGGCGTCAAGAAATCGATCTGACCCAGACTGGTATTGATATCCGTTGTGATGCACTGCAAAATGGCCTGAAAGTGTCCGATCATTCGCTGCACAGTTTCCTTGCGGAACAGTCCCATCGCATATTCAAGAAATCCTTCTACTGTCTTCTCCTTTTTGTTTTCCTGACAGGTTAATACCAGATCATAAGCGGACGTTGTTGTCGGGAAAGCATATGGTGCAAACGAGATGCCGTCGATTTCAAGATCATGGAATTCCATATTTTGAAAGTCGAAGCAGACATCAAATAGTGGATTGCGGTTGAATTCTCGTTGCAAGTGCAGACGGTCAACGAGTTCGTCAAATTGGCAGTCTTGGTTCGAAAATGCCTTCAGTGCGTTCTCCTTCACTTCATGCAGAAACTCCGTAAACGACTTCTGGTTCAACGGACGGTTCCGCATCGCAAGCATATTTACAAACATGCCGACGGTATCTTTCGTCTCTTCCTGCGTTCTTCCCGCTACAGGCGTACCGACGATAATATCCTCTTGACCAGAATAACGGGCTAGCAGGACATACCATGCACTCAACATCATCATATACAGCGTCGTTCCCGTTTCCTGAGCCAGTTGAATGAGCTTCGCCGCGCAATCTTCTTCAATGTGGAAATAAATCCGGTCGCCATGGAAGTCCTTGACAGACGGTCGTTCATAATCTGTCGGCAATTCCAGCGCAGGCAGTTCACCGCCAAGCTGCTGGAGCCAGTATGCCCGCTGATCAACGATTTCTTCTCCAGCAGACTGCTGCTCCGCTTGCCAGACTGCATAATCTTTGTACTGAAGAACCGGCTGCGTCAGCTCCCCGAAATACAACGCGTTGAAGTCTCTCGTAATAATCTCCATGGATGTGCCGTCCGCAATGCTGTGGTGCATGTCGAACAACAACAGCTGCTCGTCCGAGCCTGTGCGTATGAGTTCAACTCGAAACAATGGCGCGCTTCCTAAAGAGAATGGCTTAATAAACGCACGAATCAATGGCATGATATCCTCGTCATTAACGCGGTCTATTTCCCGGTACGTAAATGGAATATCTACCGAATCATGAATAATTTGAACGGCCTGATCGCCGATAATGTCAAAGGAAGTTCGCAAAGATTCGTGGCGCAACATGAGCTTTTCCAGTGTCTGTTCTACTCGGGTTCTGTCCAGCAGCCCTCTAATCTTCGTAGCGGATGGAAGATTATAAGCTACACTGCTTGGATCAAGCAGATGCAGTGCATACATCCGATTTTGAGCAGATGACAATGGATAGTAATCTCTTTGTGCCGCAGGTGTGATTTGCACTTGCTGATAAGAGTATGCTGAATTCTCATGCAAATGAGCGACCAATGCGCTCGGCGATGAATAGGTGAATAAATCAGCAATCTCCACCTTGATACCTGCATGCTGCTGAATCGCATGAGCCAAGCTAACCGCCTTCAAGGAGTCGCCGCCAAGCGAGAAGAAGTCTTGATCGCTTGCAATCGTGTCGAAACCAAATACAGATTTATACGCATCCAATACCGCCTGCTCTAGTTCACTCTGGTTAGTAAGTGCCGCTGCCGCTGCGGGACGGTCCAAATGATTCTGTGAATGCTGAGAATAGGGCGTTTGATGCACAGCAGCATTTGATCGTGGCAATGATGCTTGTGGAGCGCTAAGCGCGATATTAATTGGGAAATGTCCTTTGTCAAACATATACGTTGGCAGCGACACGCGCTTGCGAACAGTATTGCCTCGCATGGCTTTCCAATCGAGATCGACACCCGCTCCCCATAGGAGTCCTAGCTTATGATGAATATATTCCACATCATCCAGCGCCTCTTGCGGATGGCGTATTAAGTTCACGAAATGTTGACCGGCAGCCTTGGATTCATGTTGTCTCGCAAAAGTACTTAAGGTACGACCCGCCCCGACTTCGATGAATACATCGTGCTCCGACTTTAAGATTTGTGTCAGGCATTTGGCGAAGTTCACTGGTCGCAAAATATGCGCTGCCCAGTAGGACGGTCGATTCATTTCGCTCGGCGACACCCATTCTCCGCTCACATTCGAGACGATCGGAATACGAGGCTCGTTGAACCGATAGGCGGAGAGCCGCTTCTCAAATTCACGTGCAGCCTCCTCCATCATCGGCGTATGGAAGGCATGGGAGGTTTTTACCCGAACTGCCTTCCAGCCAAGCTTCTCGCACTTCGCTTCGAATAGTGCAATCGCTTCTTCCCGTCCGCCAACGACGCAGCTATTTGTCGTATTTTCCAGCGCAATCCACACATTCGGAATCAGTTCCGGCTCTACCATGCTTGCTGCCGCCATAACGGCAAGCATTACTCCTGGCTCCTGCTGCTGCATCAGACGTCCGCGCAAGCGAACAATTTCCACCGCATCTTTCAGTTCGAATACACCTGCGACCGTTGCCGCGGCAAGTTCTCCTATGCTGTGTCCAATCATTCCTGCCGGCTTCACGCCAAGCTCCAGCATCGTAAGCGCCAATGAGTAGCTTGTGGCAAACAGTGCAAATTGACTATTCTCCGTCTGATTGATTTGTGAGCTATCGCCAACGCCGTATATCATATCCTCGAACATCAGCCGTTCGTCTTCAGTCTGGCATGACAGCACATGATCCATATGCCGCTTGAATATGCGGGATACTGCGCTTTGTTCAGCGGAACGGTACAAGGAACGACCCATTCCTTGGTACTGGCTCCCTTGTCCTGGAAACAGGAAGTATACCTGCCGCTTGGCTGGCTGCACCTCATGAACAGCAGCGTCTTGCAGCTGTTTCAGCAGAAGCTGTGGATCATCGGCGAAGCGGTTATTCACGACGAGCGCCTTACGGTAGGCAAATGGCTTCCTTCCTATCTGTAATGTCCATGCCGCATCGGTAACGTTAATGCTTGGGTTGTCTATCAAGTGCTGTACGACATTGTACGAGGTGTTGACAAGCGCCTCCTTGCTCTTGGCGGAGAACACAAGCAAATTCACCTGCTCCGGATCGCTGCTGTCCATCATGCTCGGAGCTTCCTCCAATACCATATGGGCGTTCGTACCGCCAACCCCGAACGAGTTGATGCCTGCTCGGCGCTTGCTGCCTGTACCGATGGTCATCCACTCCATTCCTTGTGCCTGCACGGTAAATGGCGTACTCGCAAAATCAATTTTGGGATTCGGTTCCCTATAGTTAACCGTTGGCGGGATATATTTGTGCTTCAAGCTAAGTGCGACCTTCGCCAAGCCGACCACTCCAGCAGCTGTATCGGTATGCCCTACGTTGCCTTTCACCGAGCCTAACGTACAAAATTGCTTCTTTTCAGATGCGAACGCCTTCGTTAAAGATTCCACCTCAATCGGATCGCCGAGCGCAGTGCCTGTTCCATGAGCCTCAACATAGGTTATCGTTTCTGGATCAATGCCTGCAACACGATACGCCTCCTGGATAACCTCAGCTTGTCCTTCCACACTTGGCGCCACAAAACCAATCTTCTGTCTTCCATCATTATTAATCGCGGAACCTTTAATGACAGCATAGATATGATCGCCATCCTCAATGGCATCGTCCAATCTCTTCAGCACGACTAATCCCATACCGTTCGAGAACATGGTTCCCTTCGCCTTGGCGTCGAATGGCCGGCAGTGTCCATCCGGAGAAAACATCATGCCTTCCTCGTAATAATAGCCGCCCTCATTCGGCAGTTCGATCGTGATCCCACCAGCCACAGCAATATCGCATTCGCCAAGAATTAATGACTGACACGATAAGTGAGGGGTAACCAGCGTTGTCGAGCAGCCTGTAAGCGCTGAATAAACTGGCCCTTTAATATCCAGCTTATAAGCGATCCGAGTCGCCAAGAAGTGATTCGTGCTTAGTGTAAAAGCTTGATACTTGTCACTAAATCCACTTTCGCCGAACAGAACCTTCTGATACCATTCAAAATCATCAGACCCGCCGAGAAACAACCCAATCTTCGAGGTGTCAGATCCGGGATAATATCCGGCATCCTCTAATGCTTCCCATGTCCCTTGATAGAGAAGACGAAGCTGTGGCGACATCATCTGCACTTCACCTGGTGTATATTCGAAGAAGCTTGCATCGAACTCCTCAATGCCATCAATGCGTCCTTTTGCCTTCACATAATTCGGCGATTTCAGCAGGCTGGGCTGAATGCCTAATTCGAGCAATTCTTCATCCTTATAGAAATGGATGCTCTCTACGCCGCCTTTTAGGTTATTCCAGAAATCATGAATATTGGAAGCACCGGGCGCGTGAATGGACATGCCGATGATCGCGATATCCGATCGAACGACTTTTCTGTCCCGTTGGAAGAATGATTTCCGATCGGTAATCGTCTCTCCCTCAGCTTGGTTGAAATGGTCGGCCAGCAGTCGTACAGTAGGATATTGGAACAATAACGTTATTGGAAAATCCTGCGTCAGTGCTTTTTTCAGCTTGTTGTGCATTTGGATTAAGGCTATTGAGTGACCGCCGATTTCAAAAAAACTATCATCCACACCGACATGGGTAATTCCAAGTACCTCTTGCCACACAGAGGCAATAAGAACCTCTAAATCGGTATTCGGTGCTGTGGCGCTTGATGAAGCTGCGTCTAAATAGTCTTTGTCCGCGATCAGCACATTCCGATTCACCTTCCCACTCGTATTGAGAGGAAGCTCTCTTTTATGTACAAAGAAGGAAGGGATCATGTACGCCGGCAATTCCTTGGATAAGTGCTCCTTCAATTGAACCACAGGAATCTCTTCATCAGAGAGATAATAGGCGCACAACGCAGCCGACTTGCCCGTCTCCTTCTTCACAACAACGATAGCCTGCGTAATTCCTTCCATCTGCGACAGCACATTCTCGATTTCTCCCGTCTCGAGCCGGACGCCGCGCACCTTTTCCTGAAAGTCAATTCGTCCTAAAAATTCAATCGTTCCGCTTGGAAGCCAGCGGGCCAAATCCCCCGTGCGGTACATATTGCGGAAGTAATCCGGGTCGATCCCTTCTTGATAGAACGGATTCGCGACAAACTTCTCCTTCGTCAGCTCATCCCGATTCAAATATCCCCTTGCCAACCCAACACCGCTAAGACATAATTCACCTGCTATCCCAATCGGCTGTAATTGATCTTGCTTGCCTACGATGTACCAGCGCGTCTCATTGAGCGGCTCACCAATTGGAATCGAGCGTGTTGTATCGTCGCCCCTAATCGAATAATGGGAAGCCCATATCGTGCATTCCGTTGGACCATATACATTTTCAAGCTTTATATCCGTATGCAGAGAATTGAATTTATGCAAAATATCCGGCGTTACGGCTTCCCCACCAATACATATCCACTTCAAGGAGGCAAGCATTGATAGGTTATCCGCATTGTCCAGCAATTCCAAAAAGGCACGGAACATCGTAGGGACAAAATTGATATGAGTAACCTTATGCTTGTGTATCTGCTCCAAAATGATTTGCGGGTTTTTCTCTCCGTCTGGCTCCAATACGAGCAAGCTGCCTTCTCCCATAAACCAGCCAAACAATTCCGTTCCGGAAACATCGAACGTGTGCGGTGTTTTGAGTAGGTACAGATCATGCTCTTCCACCGGAAAACGCCTTTCTAGATCAAGCAATGTATTCACGACACTATGATTCTCGATCATGACGCCCTTCGGCTTGCCGGTTGAACCCGAAGTGTACATAATATAGGCCAAGCTGTATGAATCTAGCTGAACTTCGGGCGTCGAGTCATCCCCGCTGAAAATGTTCGGATCACTCAGGTCGATGAGACCTACTTCCCATTCTTCTTCGAATGGAAGATCTAATGTAGTGATGAGATAGGACACATTCGCATCTTCGAAAATAAATTGTTTTCTAGCTGACGGATACGTTGGATCCTATAGGCACGTATGCACATCCCGCTTTAAGAACCGCTAATAAACTAATGACTAAGTTAGCTGATCGTTCCAGCTGAATGCCGATACAGGATGGAGTTCCTTGCGTTTTCTGAAGGATATTGCGAGCCAATTGATTAGCTTTTGCATGAACACTAGCATATGTCTCAACTTGGTCTTGGTCGATCAATGCCTTTCGTTCTGGATGCTTAGCGACCTTGGAGTGGAATAGTTCAATGATGGTACGAGGTTCGTATGTAAAGTAGGAAGTTTGATTAAATTGTTGCAGGATGCGGCTTCGTTCTTGCTCCAACAGCAACTCCGCTTCTCCGATCTTGATGTCTGCCTGTCCGCTTACCAGTTCCAGCAGTTTCATGAAGCGAAGACCTAATAAATCAATCGTTTCATCTGCAAAAAGTTCTGGTTTGTATTGAAGTTTAATCAAATCTTTGTGAGGGGTATGTTGCAGGATAACCATTAGGCTGCCGGGAAATGTTACGCGATCTTGATTGAGGATTTCTGCCTTAAGTTCGTACTGATCGCTGTCTTCCACGATATCATATACGAAGCTAACATCGAAGATAGATGGAGTTCCCGGCAATGGGAGCAATTGATTATCTCGCATAATCAGATTGTTCGGATAACCGATATGCTTGTAGACTTCGATAAGCTCCTTCGACACTTGCTGCAGTGCTTCGGAGAAGCTCTGTTCATCCTTCAGCAGCAGACGCATTGGCAGCATATACACAAAGCAGCCTATCGATTCCTCGAAATCCATATCAGGACGATATGAAAATGGTGAGGAGAACACAACATCCTCTTGCTGCGTATAACGATTCAACAGTACACCGAATGCGGCCAAGACAAACATAAATGTCGTAACTTCCTGTTCCCTCGCCTGTTTATGAATCTGTTGCAATAGATTAGATGAGATCTCGATTCGTTTTTCCTTGCCGATGCCATGAACTTGATGTCGAATAAAGTCATTCGGCAAGGCAAGAGGCTCTGCACCTATCATCTTATTCGCCCAATATTCTCTTTCTTTGTCGTACCCTCCCTGAGCAAGTTTTGTATTTTCTTGGCTCATGAAGTCGGTAAATCCCGTATTCGGCTTTATTTCAATTGGCTCTTTTCGTGCGAGTTTATGATCGTATTCCAAGAGCTTTTGCTTCAACACTTCGAGTGATAATCCGTCGGAGATGATATGGTGAATGCTGATGAGAAAAATATGCTTCTTGTCAGATAGCTTAATCAAGCTTGCGTGAAATAGCGGAGCTGCTGTGAGGTCAAATACTCGGCTTAATAACTCTTGCTCAACCTGAAGCTTTACCCGTTCTTCCTGAAGCTCAGGTTCTGCAGAGAAATCTAACTTTGTTAGTTGAACATTGATTCGGTCGTGGACAACGAGAAGAGGCATTTCATTACTGACATCAAGACTGCATCGCAAGGCTTCCTGCTCCTCAATGACTAGACTCAGAGCTTGCTCGAACCGAACTTCGTCCACTCCCTCGAGCATGATGGAAGCTGTGATGTTATAAGAGAGCGGGTCGTCAATTTGGCAATCGAAGAATATTCCCTTCTGGACTTCTGTTAATTCTAGTCTGCGCGTTACCATAAGCTAGACCTCCTTAGTTGAAGACCCAGATTCCGCCGGCCATGATCGACAGAACCGTAATGAACGTTTGGTACACGACATCCATGATCAGATTTCCAATACTGTCTGCATCTGCTTTCTTGTTCTTAATCATGACATATGTATGAGACCACAAACCGCTTAACCCGTATATGTACATTGTGACAAGTACGCCTACCCAGAAGTTTCCGTGAAACCAAATAGCCATAATTCCCATCACCCCAAGACCAACTTGGGAAAACCCGTACTTGACTTGAAACGGCCCGCCTGGCCAGCCCAATTGAGATGCGGTTCTGTCAGCAATCGCAATGTTGTAAATAAATCCAATGACGCCCACTAAGCCAAATGTCACAACAAATTGATGCAGCAACAGCACATTCGCAATTTCGCTCGTGTCAGCTGAAAAACCGTTGATCCAAAGCTGTACTACCGCTGAGACAATTCCCAATCCCCATAACAACAGAAACCACATCGTTACAAGCTCCTCTCAATTGATAGATTTGTTACCAAAGATAATAAAGTTGAAAGGTTAATTCTGTCAATAATATTATTTTTATACTAAACAAAATCTGTAATCTATTGACCCAAATGGTTTTAATCCAATATTCCTG